>WGMV01000002.1 GCA_016124905.1 bacterium | reverse complement strand
GGGCTGCGCTACACCCCGACACTTGCATTTCAGACTGAGCAGGCAGTCTGGCGCTTGTTTAGTACGCTTCGGCTTTTAGCCTCCGCTAGGGCTGCGCTACACCCCGACACTTGCATTTCAGACTGAGCAGGCAGTCTGGCGCTTGTTTAGTACGCTTCGGCTTTTAGCCTTCGCTGGGGCTGCGCTACACCCCGACTGTGTTGCTCAAAAGCATTTAGCCTTTTACAGTGATTTGGCATGGATGCAAGGAAGATGGCGTGAGCGGATTGTTTATCACTTCGAGCGGGACGGGAATCGGCAAGACGTTTGTGACGGCGGCGATGTGCCACCAGTTGCGTGCGCGGGGGGATGCCGTGCGCGCATGGAAGCCGGTGGTGAGCGGGTTGACGGAAGAAACCCTGCATGAGAGCGACCCCGGTATGCTGCTGCGTGCCATGGGGCAGGAGGTGACGGAGAATGCCGTGGCGCGTATTTCGCCATGGCGCTTCCGGGCGGCGTTGTCGCCGGATATGGCCGCCCGCATGGAGGGGGGAGCGGTGGCGCTGGATGCGCTGGTGGCGTGGTGCCGTGAACGGGAAACGGAAGGCGGCATAACCCTGGTGGAAGGGGTTGGGGGCTGCATGGTTCCCTTGAATGACCGGGATACGGTGCTGGACTGGATGAAGGCGCTCGGCTGGCCGGTGGTGATGGTGGGGGGCAGCTATCTTGGCGCCATGAGTCACCTGCTGACGGCATGCAAGGTGGTGCGTGACGGTGGGGGGCGGATTGCCAGGGTGGTTGTCAGCGAAACACCGGGTTCGGAAGTCAGCCTGGACGAGACGGTGAGCTCGTTAAAAAATTATATACCCGAACCTGTTATCACCTTACCCTACCAACAGGGGCAGGATGGGTGGAAAACCACGCCGGACCTGCTTTCCAACTGGCTATGAGTGGCGGAATGACTAAAAAAACACCCAGAAAAACAGCCCAAAAAAACACCGCTAAAACGGGCAGTAAAAGCCGTCCGTCGTCGGTGAAAAAGCAGGTGAAGCGGGTTAAAGCCGTTGAAGCGCCTATTGAAGAGCTTTACCCCGAGGTGGAAATTCCTCTTGCCGGCGCAGCGCTGGAGCCGCCGGTAATGCCGGAATTTACCCCCGCCAAGCCAGCATCCAAACCGGATAATGCCGACAAAGCAGAGGAAAAGGGGGAAGAAGGCGAGGATTTTTACCTTCCCCTGCCGGAATATGACGACCGATACCGTTATGTGGGGCTGCAGAAACGCTTGCTGGCCCAAAGCATTGACCTGTCGCTTTATGCGCTGATCGCCTCTTCGGCCGTTACGGTTCTAAGTGCCATTGGTCTCTATCACGAGCCGCCAAGGACCATGGTGCCCCAGGGGACCGATGAAATTGGCATGCTTTTGATACTTCTTAAGAAATCATACCCAGCCATGCTGGCTTATCTTGGATTGCTTGGGGTTTCCATGTCCTGCTGGGGGACGACACCGGCGCGCTGGCTGATGGGCATTCGCCTGGCGCAATCCAAGGATGGGGGCAGGGTTTCCCTCGGTGTTTCGCTGTTGCGGGTGACGGTAGGGTATGCGATTTCCGCGCTGCCTGTGGGGCTGGGCTTTTTCTGGGGTGTCATGGCCTACCGCAAGCAGGCGTTGCATGATAGGCTTTTCGGTACGGTGGAAATTGCCGACAGAAGGCATTTTCGCCAGATATTCAAGAGCCTGGCGGAACGTTTGAACCGGGGGCGAGGCCCTTTGTCGGATTAATAGCTTCCCGGCAAGCCATGCACGGTGTGCATGGGTGATAAAGGGCTTATTTCATATGGTTTTTAACGGGACTGTCACAAAGATTTGTTAGATTTCATCTGGCAATTGGAGACAGTGCGTGAGCGAACACGATCAATCAGGGCAAATCAGCGGCTTTGCGATTTTGCGCGGCGTGGCGCCTTCCGTCCGCTATCTGACGCCGCTTATCCTGTTTGCCACACGCCAGGCCCAGCGAGTTTTGGACAGTAACCGCTCCAATAAAAAAATCGAAGGCGATGAAGCGGACATCGCGGAATATGATGACTGGCGTCAACCATTCTACAAAGACAGCATTCATGAGCGCTGGCACAGCATAGCGGTGGATGCCCTCAATTACGGCGTGGTGGCCAGCATTGATTATGCCACGTTGCGGCCACGCAAAAAAGAAATGGTTACGCTGTTGAGCGGTGCCGTTTCAAAGGAAAATACGGATCTGCTGCATAGCAGGGAAGTGACCTTCCGCGACCTGAAAAAATCCGCCAACCCGTTTGTGCGGTTTCCAGCGCTGCGTCTGGAGCGGTTGATGCGCGTATCCGCCTTGTCCAACCTCCCGGCGGCCATTGGCGCGATTCTGCCATTCAGCGAGGAAATGTACCGCAAGGCAAAAGGCATGGACCCGCATGGCTTGCGCCTGATGCCCGATGACACGATCGGCACCAATGCCATGGTGGGAACCACCGTGGTACGTTCGCTGTGGGAAGCAGTAAACGGCGAGAGCCGCGTGTATAAGAATATTCTGGGTTTGAAAGCGGAAGCGGATCGCCCGATTGAGTCGGTAAAAAGCGATATTCTCGAATATCTTTACAACAGCTGCGTGGATGAACTGGTCAAGGAACAGAATCCCGGCTTTTTCGGCCGTATTCGCCGGGCCATCACCAAGCCTTTCCGCCGGGATGGCAAGCAGGAAGACCCTGTGATTTTCTGGGAGCCCCAGCATATCGACCCCAGCGATAAATATACCAAAGGCATGCTTGCCTATATGGCGGAATGCCTGGAGCGTACGCAGAAGCAGCGTTACGATTTGCAGGGCAAGCATCTGAGCCTTGGCTTTGATGAAGTGATCATGCTGATGCCATGGATTAACAAGGATGCGCCGAAAGTGACGGAATATGTCATTCGCAGCGTGGCGCATGGCGGTTATGAAGTTATGCCGGAGATACGAAGCAGGCTGGCGAAAATACGCCATGATTTTGGTTCAGGCCCTTTCGACGCCGTACAGCGCGACCAGCTGGCCGGTCTTTATGAGCGCGATCTGCGGGAAGTATACAGCGGCATTATCGGCCGAAAACTGGCGGAGCAGCCCGCCATTGCCCCGATGATCGAACTCGTGGTGGACGGGAAGCAGCATTACACGGTCAATGTGCAGCAGATTGCCGAACTGATCGGCGCAGAGCGTGTGAAATATTACCTGCTTGGCCAGGGCAGCGACGGCAGTTCTCCCGCCACGGTGCATAATGGCCACCAGTATTACCTGAGCCTGCATGATTTCCTTCAACTGGTGGACAAGGTGCGCGGCCGTGCGAATGAAGAGACCAACAGCTACGATACCAACAAAAACCCGATGCTGCTAATGACGGAACAGGAGCGCAGCCGCTTGTTCGACAATGCCATTATCGGTGAAGACGGCAGCAGACCACTGGTGCCGGGCGTGGTGTCCGAACTGCATCTGGGCATTGTGGCGGGGGCGGAAAAGCAGAAGGCCAATGTGCCGGGTGAAGCCGACAAGCAGCTGGCCAGCGTGCCCGATTTACAAAACCACCAGACCGTGACGGCCGTGGTGGATCATACGGAGCTTACCAAGCTGGCGAGCCAGGCGCTGCAGGGCAATGGTGGCCTGAACAAATAATCTATTTATCTTTTTCATCCAGCGGGACGCAATAAAGCTCCAGCCGGTGATCAACCAGTTTGAACCCATGTTCGCGCGCGATTTTTTCCTGCAGTTTTTCAATTTCTGCATTGTAAAATTCGATGATTTTTCCGCTGCGGATATCCAGCAGGTGATCATGATGCTTCTCGCTCAGCTCCTCATAGCGGGAGCGGCCGTCGCCGAAATCATGCTTCTGGATGATTTGTGCTTCTTCAAACAGGCGGAGCGTGCGGTAGACCGTGGCGATGCTGATGTTGGAATCCAGCGCGGAGGCGCGCTGATAGAGCATTTCCACATCCGGATGGTCGCTCGATTCAGACAGGACCTTGGCGATGGTGCGCCGCTGGTCGGTCATCTTAAGACCCTTATCCTGGCACAGCGCTTCCAGCGATTTGAGAGAATGGTTATGCATCGTAAGCCCCTTGGATACATGCGTCGGTCGCAGCGCGGGACTGTATCGTGCATGCATGCCGTGGTCCAGTCTTAAAGCAAAAAGCCTAATTCAGGTGGTTGTCCTGGATTTCGCTGCCCCATTCCTCAAGCAGCTTCTGCTGTTCTTTTTCGATGGCGAAAATCTTGTTATCCGAAAACATCTCAATGACGTGGCGGACCATTTTGGGGGAGGCGATGGCAATGATCCATCCAAAACCGGCCACGCCATACATCATCAGCCAGACACTCGGCATGGAGATCATGCCTTGCACGGCGCTGGCGGCGTTCTTCTGCTGGATAAGCTCGGCAAGGTAAGGGGCGACACCCGCGAAATTCATGGCGGCGACGGTTTTGAGCTGATAGCGGCTCTGGCTGCGGTCCACAATGGAAGCCACGATGGCGGGCAGCATGCCGGCGATGAGGAAGATGAAGCTGTGCTGAATCACTACCACGAGGAAAAAGCTGACGCCTATCAACTTGAGCGCGAAGCCTTTGCTGGGCGAACGTCGCTTGACCACTCTTTTTTTTCCCCCTGATTTGGCGGGGGATGCGGCGGCCGGTTTGCTGGGTGCTGGTTTTGCGGACATGGCTAAAACAACGATGACTGGCTGATGATACGAAGCAGGGTGATGGTCAGCATCACATAGGCGATGAGAATGGAAAGCTTGGCGCCGGAGGCCTCGGCGCGTTCGTTCAGCGAGCCACGGCGGTTGAGCTCGGCAATTTTGCGGGCGTTGCTGATGAAGCGGGATTTGGCGCGGCGGAAGCCATCCTCATCCTGCTGGATGATTTCGGGATTGTTGATGAGGCGCACCACCAGGCCGACCTGCCCTTTGTGAACGGCCTTTTCCATTTCATCGAGGATTTCCTTGCGAAGCGTGCGGCTGTGGAGGCCTTCGAGCACAGGGCGCAGGCGGTCCGCCGCCCAGCGCGTCAATTCCGGGAAGGCTGGATTGCCGATTTTCTGCTGGGCCTGTGCGAGAATGAGGAGGCCCTTCAAGGTGCTTTGACGGCGGAAGGCGGGAAATTGCTCAATGCGTGTGCCAATTTCCACATAGACCTTCATCTTGGTCAGCAGATAGGCAGCGATATGCTTGTCCACCGGGTCATGGCCGCGCTTGATCTCAATTGAGCAACGGTTCAAGGCCATCAGCACTTCGTAAATGCTCATGGAGCAGGTGTGCTCTATCATCTTGCTCTGGCACGGGAGTGTGGGGTTTAACTCATACAGCAAGCGTTCCTGCCCAAAACCGAGAGAGCTTTGGCGGAAGGCGCTTTTGACGCGGTCGATGTGCCAGACTATTTCCACCGCGGTGAAGCTGTAGTTATTCTCGTTTCCATCCATCCAGGTGGTGAGGTAGTCGCCATCGAGGATGCGCTGAAAGAACTGTAGGCTGGTGGCTTTGCCTTCCTGCATGGCATGGGCATAATAGTTGCCGATGCCGCTGACATGCAGCGATACCTGCTGCAGCCGAAGCGGGCCGAGCGGATCCATCAGCGACAGGCTTTTGGTGATGAGGTCGTCGTCGTCGGTGGCAAGGCGGCCGGTTTCGCCGCCGGTCATCTGGATGATGGCGACCATTTTTTCCGCCAGGTCGGGGCGTTTGATGCTCAGTTCCACCCAGCGGCTGAGTTTTTTATCGCGCATTTCGCTCTTGCTGTTGCTCCATTCGCGGCAGAGTTGGTAGGCAAGGTGCTTGCGGTTGAAATAGGGGACATCCTGATAGAGGTATGGACGGGGGGCTTCGCGCGGGAGTGAGGGGCGCAGCAGGTTGAATTTTTTGCCGCCCAGCCATTTCTGCAATTGCGCCATGCCCCAGCGGTCGTCCGGATGGTCGGCCAGAAGGCCTTTGAGAAGATCGTCCATCATGCCGCTGAATTCGCGATTGCCGACCAGGGTGTTGTAGCTGCCCTGCGCCATAAGCTTGTCGAAATATTCATCCTGGCTGAGATTGGCGACCGGGTTGAAGCCCAGCAGCATGTGCAGTGTCACCACGCCGAGACCAAAGAAATCCGCCTTGAAGTCATTGTCACCCTTGGCATAGGGATGCGCCTGCGCGCGGTCCAGCGGTTCAAAATAATAGCTTTGCGCGCTGCCGACCGGATCGGTAAAGCATTCCAGCAGTTGCGTGACGCCGTTGCCGGATTCATTGTAAAAAATGGTGTCGGTGCAGACATGGCCGTGCAGCACCTTGCGCTCCTGTAGCATGCCGATGACCTCGTGCAGCGGCAGGATAAGGTCTTTGATGACCGATTTTTCGGTGAATTTATGGCCGCGCTTCATCAGGGTGGCGATGCTTTGGCCGGAGGGCTGTTCGTGCACGGTGACATAGCGGCAGCCGAAATTGCCGGAGAGATTGGCCACGCTTGCGGCCACGGGCTTGAGGAAGCGAAGGTCCTGTATATCGGTGCAGGCGAGCAGTTCGTTGATGCGAACGGGGTAGTGATTGTCCGTGACGAGGGCATACATGGGGCGGCGGGCGTTTTTGCCGTCCTTTACCTCAAAAGCCTTAGCGTGGCGGCTATCCAGGTGCGGCAGGGGTGAATCCAGCTGGATGTCGTAACGGCTTTCCAGCGAATCTTTTGGCTGATCAGGGCCAAAAACCATAACATTGGGGCTTTTTTTAGGCTGATCCTGCTTTTTGGCCTTGGCTTCCTCCTTGGCGCCATCGGGCGGCGAAGTTCCTCCTGCCGCGGCATCGCGGGCCTGATCGGACTCGTTATCAACGAGCGGGGTATCGGCCATGCTTGATTCCTTGCCCACTACCTGTGGAATTTATATAGCCGAGTATACCATATCTTCGGTTTAAAATCATTTAAACCTGTGTGGCAGATTTAAATGATTTTGGCTTTGGCTGGCTAGCTTTGCTCGCTATACGCGCCCATTAGGGCGCGGGCCCTCAATTTCTCACACCATGCTCCGCATGGGTGGGCCAGTCGCTCCGCTCCGGTTTTGAGGGCTATGAGAGGCTTATTCGTAGGGGTTGCGGACCATGATGGTGTCGTCGCGCTCGGGGCTGGTGGAAAGCATCGCTACGGGGGTTTCGATGAGTTCCTCGATGCGTTTGACGTATTTGACGGCATCGGAGTTCAGGTCTTTCCAGCTGCGGGCGCCCATGGTGCTTTCCTTCCAGCCGGGAAGGGTTTCGTAGATGGGCTTCACGCGGGCCTGTTTGCGCGGGTTGGCGGGGAAATAATCCAGTTTCTGGCCGTCCAGTTCGTAGCCGGTGGCGATGCAGATCTCATCCAGCCCGTCGAGGATGTCCAGCTTGGTGAGGCAGATGCCCTGCACGCCGGAGATCTTGATGGCCTGGCGCACCAGCGTGGCGTCGAACCAGCCGCAGCGGCGGGCACGGCCGGTAACGGTGCCGAATTCGCGGCCTTTTTCGCCGATATGTTTGCCGATCTCGTTATCCAGCTCGGTCGGGAAGGGACCGCTGCCGACGCGGGTGGTGTAGGCCTTGGTGATGCCGAGGATGTAACCCAGATGCGGCGCGCCCATGCCGGAGCCGGTGGCGGCCTGGCTGGCGACCGTATTGGAGGAAGTCACGAACGGGTAGGTGCCGTGATCGACATCGAGCATGGTGCCCTGTGCGCCTTCGAACAGGATCTTTTTGCCCTCGGCGCGGTATTTGTCGAGCAGTTTCCAGACGGGATCGATGAAGGGGAGGAGTTGTGGGATGACGGCTTTGATTTCCGCCAGCATGTCCTTTTTCTCGATGGGGTCCACGCCGAGACCCTGACGCACGGTGTTGTGGTAGGAGATGAGGGCGTCGAGTTTTTCTTCCAGCAGTTCGGCGTCTTCCAGATCGCAGAAGCGGATGGCGCGGCGGGCGATCTTGTCTTCATAGGCGGGGCCGATGCCGCGGCCGGTGGTGCCGATTTTGGCGGTGCCGCGGCTGGCTTCCGACGACTGGTCGAGCTGGCGGTGAAGGGGGAGGATGAGGCAGGCATTCTCGGCAATGCGGAGGTTGTGCGGGCCGACTTCCACGCCTTGTTTGCGGACGTTTTCGATCTCACTGAGCAGCGCCCAGGGGTCTACCACCACGCCATTGCCGATGATGGCCAGCTTGCCGGGGCGGATGACGCCCGAAGGCAGCAGGGAAAGCTTGAACACTTTGCCATCGATGACCAGCGTATGGCCTGCATTGTGCCCGCCTTGAAAGCGCACCACCACATCGGCGCGTTCCGACAGCCAATCCACCACTTTGCCTTTGCCTTCATCCCCCCACTGGGTGCCAATGACGGTTACGTTGCTCATGCCATGTCCTTTGCAATTACCTGAATGGTTTGGCCTCCGCGCCATACCTGCTGGCAACGTTGTTCCGTTGCCTGTTTCTGCGCCTCTTTTAATGAGGTTTTGGAATGATAGTCAAAGCCTGTGATGGTCACCATGCCCTGGGACTGGAGTTTTTCAATCACATCCGGCCCGGCATCGGCGGGTATGAGGATGCGCGGCAGCCCCTTGGGTGCGGGCAGGATGGTGAGCAGGCGGGTGAGGTAGATGGTGAAGCCGGTGGCGGGGGTGGCCTGATCGGCGGCGACGGTGTAGCGGCCGCCACGGCCGATTTCGCCCTGGGCGCTGCCGGTGAAAAGGGCGAAGCTGATGCCGCCGTGGTCGTAGTCGAAACCACGGTTTTCGGTGAGGTCGATGGTGAGGTTGACGCCGCTGAGGTGTGGTTTCAGCAGGGCGAGCAATTCACCGAGGCGGGCGCGCAGGGGGTCGCCGCTTTTGGGCCAGAATTTCGCCTTTTTGATTTCCGGCCAGATATCTTCCGCCGGGCCTTGCAGGCGGCAGATGAGGCCCAGCCAGTCGTTCAGTTTTTTGTCTTTTACGTTGGCGGCAGTGGCGTCCTTATTGGCGATGGCGGTGAGGATGTCCTCGGCTTCGGCGGGTTTTATTTTGGCTTCCTGCAGGGCAAGGGCGACGAGGGAGGGGAGGTTGATATCCACCGTGATGCGTTCCACGCCCAATTGCTTGAGGCAATGGACGGCCACCGTGATGGCCTCGGCATCGGCGCTAACATGGTCGGTGCCGATGATTTCCGCCCCGGCCTGGGTCTGCTGGCGGTTGGGAAAGATGTTGTCCGACTTGGTGCTGAGGGTACTGCCGCTGTAACACAGGCGCAGCGGGCGCGGGGCCTGAGGCATGCGTTTGACGGCGATGCGGCCGATCTGCATGGTCATATCCGCCCGGATGCCCATGGTCTTTTGCGAAAGGGGGTCCATGACGCGGAAGGTTTGACGGTCCACGGCCTGGCTGGTGCCGAGGAGGAGGCTGTCCTCGAATTCCACCAGCGGCGGGGCGACGCGCTCATAGCCGAAGCGCATGATGCCCTGCATGGCGCGGTATACCAAAGACGACTCGAATGCCGCAAATGGTGGCAGGAGATCGTAAAAACCGGACGGCAGAAGGGCGTTGCTGGCGTTCATGGCGGTGTAAGATGGTGACGGGAGGGGTTTTTCTAGGCTATATGGCGGGGCGGGTCAATGACTCACCCCTTGTGTTGCGATGGTCTGACGATGGAACTGGCGGATATTTTCGGTTTTCTGGCTGCCACCTGCACCACGGTGGCCTTTGTCCCGCAGGTGTTGCATGTGTTGAAAACCAAGGATACGCATGCGATTTCGCTCGGGATGTATAGCATATTCTGCCTGGGGCTTGGCTTCTGGCTTACCTATGGCATCATGCTGACCAACTGGCCGATGATCGTGGCCAACGCCACCACCCTGCTGCTGGCGGGGACGGTGCTGGTGCTGAAGATCATGCATAAGGGCCATTGATGTCATGGATTTGCCATATGCGGGGCTTATCGCATGGATTGTGTAACAGGAGGACGGCATGCCCGAGAATGACTGGCAGAATAACGTACATATCTATTCCTACCCCGATGTGGCCGCCTTCCAGGCCGATGTTCGCGCCTATGACCGTACGGGGCCGACCAGCACCAGCCTGTTAAGCCGCGAAGTGCCGTTCCCACAGAATGCGCAGCCGCCATTCTCGTCCGATACGCAAGGCATGATCGACGCGCTCGGCTATACGCTGAACGAGTTCGCCACACTGGAAGGACGCGAGGGATTCAACGGGCCAAACCTGCTCGGCAATGCGCTGGATATGGCGGATGCGCAAGGGATCGACGGGATCGCCATCGTGCTTGTGCCCGGGCTGGCGGAAACCAATATCCCGAACATGCAGGGCGGTTTCGGTTATTATTACGCGCCCTATGGCTATCCCGCGCAGCGGGCCATCTATGTGGACCCGAACTATCTGGATGAGCTGGTGACCTTCGTGCAGACCAGCCAGAGCCAGTATGAGGGCAGCGGGCTGGACCTTTCCCATATGTCGTTGCCGCGTGTGCTGAGCATGGGGCTTTCCTATCTGGGCGGGTATGACACTATGTATAATTATGAGGAAGCGCTTGGCGTGATTCCGGCACAACACCCGGATGTGGACGCCCACCCGGCGCAAACGGCCATGCGCCGGTCGCTGGAGGAATCCAACCAGTATGTCGCTTATTTCGGCGAGCCGCCGCGCGCGATCGACTATGACGCGCCGGAAGGGCAGCCGGGGCTGGAATGGCTGGATGATTTCATCACGTCCGGTGCTTATTGCTTTGAGGATACGTCCGGCCCGCTGACGAGTGGAAAGACCTATAACAGCCATGCGGACGACATCGCGCCCTTTACCCTGCCGCTTCTGGACGAAGGCGAAGTGGCGGCGGCCCCGCATGATCTGCCGGTGCCGCAAACCCTGCGTGTGGGCGCGGAAAACAATGCGCATGACGTGCTGGACGGCACCTGCGGCGCGGTGATGTCGTCGCTGAGTCTGCTGACGCGCTAGGCGACGCGGTTCTTCAATTCGCCGATGGATTCGATGGTCACGCTGACCTCGTCGCCCGGCTTGAGGTAGACGGGCGGTTTGCGCGCGAAACCGACGCCCGCGGGTGTGCCGGTGAGAATCATGTCGCCGGGGTTCAGCGTCATGGCTTCGCTGGCCGCAGCGATGAGGCGGGCGACGGAGAATATCATGCTGGAGGTGTTGTCATCCTGCAGCGTTTCGCCATTCACTTTTGTGGTGATGCGGAGGCCGGATGCGCCGGGCGGTAGCTGGCTGGCCGGGGTGATATGCGGGCCGAGAGCGCCGCTTCTGTCGAAATTTTTGCCGAGCGTCCATTGCGGGGTGCGCTTCTGATAATCCCGCACGCTGCCGTCCATGCCGATGGTGTAGCCGGAGACGTGATCCAGCGCGGATGATTCAGGGATGTCGCGGCCCGCTTTGCCGATGACGGCGACCAGTTCGCCTTCGTAGTCATATTTGGTGGAATGGCGAGGCATCGCCAGAGGCTCGCCATGCATGACGAAGGAGCTGGGGTAGCGGATGAAGAAGACGGGGTGTTCGGGGACCTCGAATTTACCTTCCGCGGCGTGGTCGCGGTAATTGAGGCCGACGCAGAGGATTTTGGCGGTGGGGGGAAGGATGTTCGCGTTTGGCATATTCACCTAGTCCGTCGATGGAGTGGCGACCATATTACAGCGTGCGCGCGTTCTGCCAATCCGCTATCGCATTGATCATGTATTGATCGAATGCCATGATGTCGTCCGCGAATTCGGGCAGCAGCGTCGCTTGAATATCATGCGGCCAGAGATGTTCGACATCCAGCAATGTATTTATATCCAGGTTGATATTCAGCATTTCCGCATAGGGGGCCAGGCTTGCGGCAAGGTGCTCCACACAGTTTTTTCGACGGGTAATTTCGGGGCTGCCATCACTCAAAGGGCTCAGCAGGTCGCTGTCGATGCAAAAGGATAAAGGAATGCCTCCATGGGAGGAGGCCAGGCCGGTTGCGTTGTCATCCGCCTCTATCCATCCTGCATTTTGCGCAGGATAAAGATCACCCACCTTGAAGCCGTGGAGTGCGTAATAAAGGGCCAGCCTGTTTACTGAAAGTTGCAGAAGATTATTCGCCACGTCCGCAATTTCGCCGGGGGTGGGGAGTATTCCCTCCAGCTTAAGGCATAAGGCCTTGTAGGCGGCGGTTTCCGGCAGGATGCGTGGTAATAACTGCACCACAAGGTATCTGGCATTCTCGTAGTCTTCCCCCAGTTCTCCAATTTCCATGGGGCGGCCTGTTTTGAGATCAAAAACAAGCATGTGCAGCGGTTGAATGATGGTTGGGGCGATGGCGTTGTAGCCTTGAATGTTCAGGCATTTCAGGCCGTGCCTCGATGGGGCTACCCTGAGTACGCGGTTTTCTTTTGCCCAGGCGACCGTGCTGATGCTTTGGTGAATGCCGTATGCATCAAAATTATCCGTGAAATGCTGGCTGAGCGCGTATGTTTCGTCTGCCGTGAAGGGGAATTCATATCCGCAATCTATGTTCCAATTGTCGCAGATGTAATTGGCGATGGCATTGCTCAGCGCCTCCTGCTCAGCTTTCGTCGCGGGCCAATAGGCATTCGCGCGCTGGCGGATGTGTGAGCCGATGATGCTCTGAAGCTGGACAGCGTTGCCCAACTCCTCTTGTGGCAATGTGGATTGCATGATTTTTTGTCACCCTGAATTTTTACCCTCAATAGGGCAACTATGTGACGCGCCAATGACAATGCACATGGCATGGTGCAGCTAAGCGGAGAAACATCGAACCAATTATTCAAGACTTTAGAGCAATGGAACAAGGTTTTAACGGCTAGCCCTTCTCTGAATCTATAGCCTAAAAACCAATCAAAACAAGCCGGATACGCTCACAAGCGGTCCGGCTTTTTCTTTTTCACCCACCAAACCGCAATCTGGCATCCTGTCTTCCCTTGGAATACGGGCTGCTGGCTTGCGTCTTTATGGCAATGGAGGCCGCATGTCCCAGAAACCCAAATATCCCCCACCATTTTCACTCCGCCTGACTTTTGAAGAACGAGCAGCATTACAGGCAGAGGCTGGGAATGTTCCCTTGGGTGCTTATATTCGTTCAAAGGTACTGTCCTCCCCCAGCAAGCGCAGAAAAACGCGGGCAAAGCGTCAGCCTGTTAAAGATAACAAGCTTCTTGCTGCGTTATTGGCTGAATTGGGCAAGTCCCATATCGCTGGAAATCTGAACCAACTCGCAAAGGCGGTCAATTCTGGTTCATTGCCGGTTACGCCTGAAACCGAAAGCGCCATCCATCAAGCCTATGAGCATGTCTTATGGATGCGCGGCACAATTATCAAAGCATTAGCATTACAGGAGGGCCAGGAGTGATTTTAAAAGGATCACAGCGCAGCGGGGCAAAGCAGCTTGCCATTCACTTGCTACGGGAAGATGAAAACGAGCATGTGGAAATCCATGAAGTAAGAGGCTTCCTCTCCAATACCGTCCAGGGTGCATTCCAGGAAATGTATGCCATCAGCCAAGGTACTAAATGCAAACAGTTTATGTTCTCTTTGAGCCTTAACCCTCCTCAAACTGAAAATGTCTCTATCCAGAAATTTGAGAATGCGATTGATGCGGCTGAAAAGAAGCTGGGCCTGGATGGTCATGCCAGGATTATCGTGTTTCACGAAAAGGAAGGCCGGAGACACGCGCATTGCGTCTGGTCACGCATTGAACCGGAACGCATGAAAGCCGTGAATATGTCCTTTTACAAGGATAAGCTATGCGGCCTATCAAAACAGCTTTACCTAGAACACGGCTGGAAACTGCCGCGCGGACTGCTGAATAGCAAAGAGCGTAATCCCCTCAATTTCACTTTGGCGGAATGGCAACGGGCGAAGCGCACGGGTGATGATCCCAGAATTATCAAAGCCACATTGCAGGAATGCTGGAAAATTTCCGATAACAAGCAATCCTTCACAAAGGCGCTGGAAGAACGCGGCTATTATCTCGCGCAGGGTGATCGGCGTGGGTATGTCGCGGTAGATTACCGGGGTGAAGTGTATTCACTCAGCCGGGAAACGGGAATTAAAACCAAAGAGCTTGCATCACGCCTGGGTGATAGCACGGAATTGCCTACGGTCGCGCATATCGCCGAGCAATTAAGCCAGCGCATGACGCAAACGCTAGACCAACACGCAACACAAGTGCTGGAAAATGCCCGCCGAGAAGCTGTCCCTTACATGAAGCAACGCCTCGAAATGGTGCAGAAGCACAAGCAAGAGCGCCAAGCCGTGCAGGAATTTCAGGAGAAGCGCTGGCACCAGGAAACAAAAGATCGTGCTGCAAGGCTTCCTCGTGGCTTGCGTGGTGTCTGGCAACGCATTACTGGAAGCTATCAGCAAATCCGCGAAAAGAACGAACGCGAAACCGCCCTATGCGCCAAGCGTGACCGTGAACAAAAGCAAACTCTAATAGAGAGCCAGCTTAAGGAACGCCGCACCTTACAGCAGAAGATCGTCCAGATCAGGCAGAAACAGCAGCAGGACCGGCAATTCCTACGGCAACATGTTGCGCATTATATGCGGCTGGGGCAGAACCTATCCCCAGACTCCAAATTAGGCCGAGAAATTGCTGGAAACCAGCGAATACGAAAGCAATTGCCTGATTCAAAACGCGACAAAGTCCGCAGCATAGAACATTGAAGCCACAATGGTTTATGGCTTGTATATTGCCCTGCTTTCCTCTAGTTTCTCAGGAGCAAACCTATTAAGGCATATGTGGCTGTGGAAACAGACGTAATGACGATACGTGAACTTGCAAGCTATCTTAAGATGGCTGAAAAGACACTTTATAGACTTGCTTCTGAAGGGCGGGTTCCGGGATTTAAAGTTGGCAATGCCTGGCGCTTCCGTAAGAGCGAGGTTGATAAGTGGATTAAGCATCAAGAAAACAGAAGTTATTAACGTTCCCTGAAAATTATGACGGGCGATCAGTAGAGCTAGCAAATAGGTATCCTTATGGAACATGAATTTGAAGATAAGAAAGATGCACCAGACGTAGATGGGCTGGATGAGCCTGCCAATCTTGAGTTAGGAGAAGATTATCCGCTTGATTCTGTATTTGTACGGAATTCGCAGATGTCCGTATCTGACGTAATGAAACGCATAAAGGATGGGCGATGGATCATGGACCCGGATTTCCAAAGAGATTTTGTTTGGGAACCGGCAAGGCAATCCAGATTAATTGAATCTTGCATTATGAGGATACCTCTCCCCGTTTTTTACTTAGCCGAGGCAAAAGACGGTAAGATTATCGTAGTAGATGGGCTTCAGAGGCTTTCAACTTTTTTCCGCTACACTAATAATGATTTCAAGCTTACAGGGCTAGGAAAAGGTCAAGGCGAAAGCAAGAAGAATAACCCTCTGCTTGGTCAAAAATATAATGATCTTTCCGTACAACTTAGAGAGCGCATCGATGACACACAGCTTACGCTTTATATTTTAGAGCGTAACGCGCCTCCTAGGGCAAAACTGGATATTTTTGACAGAGTAAACAGCGGCGTTCCTCTATCAAGACAGCAAATGAGGAATTCCCTATATTCGGGCAAGGCCACGATATGGCTAAGGGAAGTCGCAAACGGAGACATTTTCCGCAATGCCACCGGTGGTAGCTTAAACAAGAAATCAATGCGTGATCGGGAGGCTATTAATCGATTTTGTGGGTTTTATCTTCTATTCGAAAAATACAAAGGGGATATGGACACCTTTCTTGCAGACACCTTGGAACACATGAACCAAATGAATGATGAGGCATTGGCTTCTCTTAAAGAAAAATTTGAGAATTCAATGAAAAATAACTTTCTTCTGTTCGGACAACACGCATTTAGAAAATCACTGCTTTCAGATGAACAAGGAAAAGATCGCGCCGTAATTAACATCGCGCTCTTTGATGTGTGCTCCGTTTTGTTTGCTGATGTTTCTCAAGAATCAGCGGAAGAAAACAAAGATAATATTCTTGAAAAATTTGATGATCTTATAATCGATGATGACTTCTCCAAGTCCATCACCCTTGCCACGAATGATGTCAGGAACGTGCAGCATCGTTTTGATAAGGTTCGGTCAGTTGTTAATGAATTAGAACTTCGTGAGCCTGACCAATGCTAACCACTATCAGCCTTAAAAATTTCAAATGTTTTGCTGAGCTTTCGTTACCGTTGGCTCCATTCACCATATTAACTGGCTTTAACGGGGCAGGAAAATCTTCGGTTCTACAGGGTATTCTGTTGGTAGTTCAGGCACTGAGAACTGACTATAACACAGCCAGTTTGCCCTTGAATGGTGATCTAATAAAATTAGGGACTCCGGGAGAGGTTTTGCGTGACGGTTGTGAGAGCAATAGCCTTTTGGTGGGTTTAGAAACTGGGCAGAGCAGAATATCTTGGAATCTAAGTTCGGATTCAAAATCAGAAAGCCATAAATACAAGAATTTTTTCAGCATTTTATCCGTCATTCAGAATGAGAAGATAACCGCTATTGATGGCGAATTAGTCCTCCACAATCTTCTACCAGCAAATAACCTTGTTGAGCTAGATGTGCAGGCCATGAGAAAAATCAAAGAAACAATTTTTATCACCGCACTTCGTACTGGGGCATTGAACTATCATCCGTCACCTGAAATAGAGCCAGTAACAGCGAACGTGGGAATAAATGGAGAATATGCCCCTTGGTTCTTCCAAGAATATGATGATGCAGAAATTCCAGAAACGAAAAGGCATCCTTCAGCAAAGGATGAGGTTACTCTTCGTAGGCAATACATCGCTTGGGCAAGCAGTATTTTTACGGGTACTGAAGCAACGGCAAAGAAAATTGGAGAATGGTCAGATTTAGTAGAGATTGGCCTTCGCATAGATAAGAATAAATATCGCCGCCCATCTAATATCGGCTACGGAATCTCCTATGCTTTCCCAATAATCGTTGCGGCATTACTGGCCAAGCCAGAACAAATTTTAATTGTAGATAGCCCTGAAGCACACCTGCACCCACGCGGCCAATCACAGATGGGCCGTTTTCTTGCACATATGGCGCAGGCTGGCGTTCAGGTGATTGTGGAAACACACAGCGACCACCTGCTTAATGGGGTGAGGCTTGCCGTCATGGAACAAACAATTTCCAATGAGAGTGTGGCCATACATTTCTTTAGAAACACAGAACCGGTGGATGGCAAAGGCCCTGCACGAGTTATTTCTCCGGTAATTGACTCTAAAGGTTCTTTGGATTCGTGGCCTGAAGGTTTCTTCGACCAATCGGAAAAAGACATTGCAAGTCTTATGGGATGGGGAAAGTAGATCATGGAGTGGCATATGAATGATCTTTCCTTGAATGGGCAATTTCCAACGCTACAAGCTGTTCGGAGCTGCTTGGAACCGATGCTGGAAATAAGGCATAAGCGCAACGAATTTCGGGAGCGTTTTTTCATTTCGAGAACGCTCGCAAACCAACAGGCAACGGCAGACGATTGCCTGTACGAGGCAATACAAAAGTTGTCAGATAAAGATTTTAAAACCATAGCTGCAAAATGGCTTAGCAATGGCCCCTTCTGGAATGACAATCGATGCTCTCACCAAGATGATTATTTTGAGTTTTTATCCTCTGATGTAACTGAACAAGGGCTGGGCGAAGCCGCTCGCCGGAAGATTATAGGAACTGATGTGTCTGCATTCAGTTTAATGGGTTCTGGTAAAAACTGCGAAGAAACGCCTCTGAAAATTCAACACGGCTTAACCGGCTCGGTGTACGGGCAGTATGATATTCATAACATTTGGGATATTCCTGCGCTTGAATCTTCTGTTAGGGGCAGCTCTCCAATACCGCAAAATTGGAATGAGCTTTTTTTCCATATAAGGGAACGGTTTGAAGATGATGTGTGTTTTTCTGATGATGCCATAAACGATCTTCTCTCCAGGCCATTTCAGGTGGCTACCATGAATAGGATTATTGAGCTGTTAAGTTTTTTGACAATGATCGTTAAAGAGCGTGACCAGAATGGCGCATGGACTCATCGTGGGCAACAGCTATATAAAACGTACTTTGTAGGAAGCAATCCGCAGTTTGTTAATGAAGCTGATCCTTATGGAAATTTATGGTTTGATGATCCTGAGGATGCCTCAAGAAGAATTCACTGCACTTGGCACGGTCGCATGTCATCCATGCTGGGAAGGGTACACTTTGAATGGCCACTTCCGGCTCACCAGAAAAAAGTGAAAGTTGTTTATATTGGGGAAAAGGTCAATAAGACCTAGCCAAAGCGGATAAGATTAATAAGGATAAAATATGCCTACACTAGATTTTAAAGGAAAACAGTTCGTATATGCGCACCATCTGACGGTTCCATTCCGGCAGTTGACGGTAGACGCAAAAAAATCTTTGCCCGCAAAAGGAGCAAAGCCCAATCTCGATGACAATCTAATTATTCATGGTGACAACCTCCATGCCTTGAAGGCTCTACTTCCAAAATACGCTGGGAAAATCAAATGTATTTATATTGATCCACCCTATAACACTGGAAATGAGGGATGGTGTTATAACGATAACGTAAATGCTCCCCTAATTAAAGAATGGTTGAAAGATTCGGCTAATCCAGTTGATAAAGAAGACCTCGAACGCCATGACAAGTGGCTGTGCATGATGTGGCCACGTCTACAGTTATTGCGGGAATTGTTAGCGGACGATGGAGTGATTTTCGTTAGCATTGACGATAATGAAATTACGAATCTAAATTTAATTATGGATGAAATTTTTAATGCCAAGCATGTTGCAACAGTTCCAGTAATTAATAATTTAAAAGGTCGTAATGACAAAGCAAATGTTGCTCAATGCCATGAGTACCTACTTATTTATGATAAGGGTGCCTTTCTTTCCAAAGGACTACCTCTATCCACAAAGCAAATTAAGGAGTTTAAGTACCAAGATGGTAATAGGCGATATGCTTTACGTGATGTAAGAAAGCGCGGTGGAGCAGACACAAGAGAACTACGCTCTAATTTGTATTTCCCAATTTACTACAACCAAGAAAAAAAATCTTTCTCCCTTAAAAGGATGAAAGATTCAGACATTGAAATATATCCATTGAAAAGCGATGGAATAGAAGGTTGCTGGAAATGGTCGCCGAAAAAAGTTGAAGAAAATCTTGCTATACTTGAAGCCTCTTACGTTAAGAAAAGTGACAAATGGAACGTTAGTTACCGAGTCTACCTAGACTCAAATGATACAGAAAACCTTACCGATGATGACGATGAAGAAGTATCTGAAGAATGGGATGATGAAGGCGAGATTCCATTTGATAGGACGACTAAAACCAAATCATTTTGGTGGGGGCCGGAAATATCTACAGATGTTGCTGGAAAATGGCTAAAAAAGATTCTTGGAAATGGCTTGGAAAATTTTGACCACCCCAAACCCGTTCATTTCATAAAAAGAATACTCCATATGGCAACGGATAAAGACAGCGTTGTGCTTGACTCCTTTGCTGGTTCAGGAACAACAGCAGAGGCTTTGTTGGCGCTAAACAAGGAGGATGGCGGCAATCGTAAATTTATTCTAGTTGAGTGTGAAAAGTACGCAAATGATATTACAGCGGAGCGTGTTCGTAGAGTAATTAAAGGTGTGGATGGGACAAAAGACGCAGCCTTGAAAGATGGTTTTGGTGGTTCTTTTACATTCTGCGCTCTTGGCAATGAAATTAATATTGAGAACCTATTGCAGGGAGAAAACCTTCCCAGCTTTGACGAACTGGCTAGATATGCCTTTTACACAGCAACAGGACAGGTTCTGAATACGGTCAAGCAAGGTGCCGATTATTTTGTCGGTGAAACTGATAATTATCGTGTTCACTTGATCTATAAACCGGATTTGGCTTTCCTACGGTCAGGCGAATCTGCCCTCAATATGCCTTTGGCTGAAAGCGTAGCGCAAGCACGAGGCAAGAAAACTGCTCTTGTCTTTGCTACCCATAAATTTATGGGGCAAAAAGAATTAACGGGCATGGGCATTACATTCTGCCAGCTCCCTTATCAGCTTCACCGCATAATGGGAGACTGACGCTATGGAATTAAAAGACTATCAGCGTCGGGTAATGGAGCGATTTAGTGAATATATAGAGCTGCTTTATGCGGAACGCTCTAAGGCTGACAAAGCAATTTTAGCCCTTAAGAATGCTGGTGTAGAGATACCTCTTGGCATTGATGATTACGCCAAAAACACATGGAATACTCTTAAAGCCAGCGGAATATTGCCTCGCTTCAAAAGCTCAATGGGCTTAATCGTACCAGAGTATGTAGCGCGATACGATGCGCGTAAGCGGTCAACGCCTCATATCTGCTTAAAGGTTCCCACGGGTGGAGGAAAAACCCTTTTAGCCGCTGAGTGTGTTGGAGCGGTTCATACGGAATTTTTTAGGCGGCAGACAGGATTGGTTCTTTGGATCGTCCCTACAGTACAAATTTATCGCCAGACATGGAAGGCATTGGCCAATAGAGAGCACCCTTACCGCCAATCCCTAGAGAGGGCTTCAGGTGGTCGAATCAAAGTGTTTGAAAAAGATGATCCCATCACGACCTTCGATATTCAGAATTATCTCTGCGTGATGATGGTGCGCTTAGCTGCTGCTAATCGGACAACTAATAAAGAATTTCTCAAAATTTTTCGTGACGCAGGAAAATACATCTCCTTCTTTCCTGAGGTAGATGATTACACGGCCAATAATGAGCTATTGAAACTGTATCCTGATCTGGAGGTCAATGACATAGGCGATACTGGTGCATTTGTAGGTGTTTCGGTTAAACACAGCCTCCTCAATCTTCTGAAAATGTTGCGTCCTATGATAATTATTGATGAAGGACACAAAGCCTATTCAGACAATACACGTCAGAGCCTAAACAATTTCAATCCGTCTTTCATTCTGGAATTAACGGCCACACCAAATCCACAAACCCATATCAGCAATGTTTTGGTCAATGTGTCTGGCTCCGATCTTAAAGACGAGCAGATGATTAAGCTTCCAATCAACATTATGAATACAAAAAGTGGTGACTGGGAAGGAACGCTGGCACAGGCACAGGTAAAACTGGAAAACCTGAGCACTGATGCAATAGCCCTTCAGGCGGCTGATGGGCGTTATATCCGCCCGATTATGGTCGTAAGAGTAGAAAGGACTGGCAAAGATCAACGAGATGGAAAGCGAATTCACGCGCTGGATGTCAGAGACTACCTAATCAATCGCCTGTCGGTGGATGAGAGAGAAGTTCGGATAAAATCATCAGAGAAGGACGAGCTTGGCAACGAAGACCTTCTCAGCCCATTAAGCACTGTCCGATACATTATTACCAAGGAAGCATTGCAAGAAGGATGGGATTGTCCATTCGCCTATATCCTAACCTTGCTGGATAAAACTACCGCACAAACTGCTATGACCCAAATGGTGGGGCGTGTTTTACGGCAGCCAGAGGCAACATCAACTTCTATTGAATCTCTCAATAATTGCTACGTCTATTGTTTTGATCAGGATGTGCGGGTTTCCGTACAGAATGTCCGCAAGGGCTTAGAAGAAGAAGGGATGTCCGATCTTGCAGATTATGTGCGTGCTGGTGATGATGTATCCCAGAACAATCCGCAAGAGGCGCAATCAATCAAAGTTAGGCGTAGGTCAAAATTCGATGATTTGAAAATCTTCTTGCCTAAGGTTCTCCACCGTCATGGGAAGAACTGGCGAGAAATAAATTATGATGCGGATATTCTAGCCACAATAAATTGGGCTGAACTAAAGTACAATGTATCTGAATTTCTTAGTGGGAAGGATGCTCCAGCCCTCACTATTACCACCGTTGATGTTGCCAGAAAAACGGACTTAGCCGGACAGACGGAATTGGAATTTATAGATAAAACAATTCAAGAAGCTTATACGGGCCAGAAGACGCTTGATATTGCTTTTCTATCTCGCCAGCTTATCGACATTATTCCGAACCCTTGGCAAGCATCTCGATTAGTCAGCGAGGCTATTGCTGATTTAAGGGCGAAAGGACATAGCGACGAAGACATCTATAATGGTCGGCTTTTCCTGATTGAAAGCATGAAGAAAAGCCTCAAGGCAATGGTTCATGAGCAATCAGAATCTATCTTTAAACAGAAGCTACTAAAATCAGAGCTTGTTTTCAGACTGACAACAAGCGGAGATGAAAGGCTGAACTTTATAATAGCAAAAGAGCTACAGGCTCTTGCGCGTAAGAATGAACCGAAACTAGTTAATGCAGATAATACAGCGATTGAGAATAGTTTGTTCGAGGTTGTTTTTGAAAAAGACCTCAATAATCTAGAGAAAAATTTGGCTCTCTACCTTTCAGAAAGCAGTGCGGTTCAGTGGTGGCATAGAATGGTCGCTCGACAAGAATATGCTCTTCAAGGGTGGCAACGTAACAAAGTTTACCCTGATTTTATTGCGTGCGTTAGAAGCGACCGCATAATGGTATTGGAAACAAAAGGCCTACAGCTAAAAGGCAACGATGATACTGAATATAAAAGAAAACTATTCGACCTCCTAACGGAACAGCAGAATAGCCCTGTTGCCGCAGGTGTTATTGATATTGTCTCTGATCAAAGCAAGAAAATCTCTTTCCACATGCTAATGGAAGATACATGGCAAGAAGAAATGCAGATGCAAATCCGCCTCTAACGCTCACACGATTAGAGGGCTTGCCATTGCTGACGTCGGATTTTATAGCCGGGTAAACTGTTGCAATCGAGCGCTCGCCGAGAACCGATAAGGCCGACGACATGATCGCAATGATCTTCATGAATACGCATTCGCCCTTCACGCAAAGCCATATAAAGTGCCTCAGTCGCAGCCATTTTCCCTAGACTTTCCAAGACCAAAGGATGTTGGAAAAGATCAAGTGACCAGCAGGCTACCTTACCGGCGCAATACGCTTGCACCTGTGATCTTCCTTTTCTTTCATCTATGACAGGCAAAAGATTGCGGCAAGCGGCAATCGCCAGAGTTGACGCTTCACCATCACCAAGCGAGGGACTTGCCGACATCAGCTTTGTATAGATTTCCAACTCTTGGTCATTCAGGATAACAATCTGAACCTTTTGTGAGGCGATTAATTCAGAAATGAACTTATGCTCGCCATTAGCCTTGCTTGTTTCGTGCTCTAGCTCGGCTGCCACAATTTCTGGCACTAGCGCATGATTTGGCAAAGCGGCAAGAATACGCGCTCCATAGGTGCTTGCATGCAAGTTTATCAATACACTGGTATCAAGAACCAGTGTACTCGCATCCTTAATGAGGGAGCTTAAGTAAGTCATCCGTGTCGCTTTCCTCAAGCTCAATTTGGTCAATTATCGCTCGCAGTTCAATGCGGGGTATATTCAGTAGATCTGCTAGCTGTCCTTCCGACATGAGATCGCGCTTCCAAGCGGCATGCATCATGAGGCTCATCCGATGAGATATGAGGCGGCTGGCGTCATCTTTTGCTGGATCGTGTATCTCCGCAGCCGATCCAAGAACTTCCTTTGCTTGGGCGTTCGTAATGCCACCATTAGCTTCAAACCAGGCCCAGATACCCTTTTTAATGAGTCCAAGCTCTTCGAGACGACGGACACAGGCTTCACGAGAAATATGGTTTTGGTGAGCAAGAAGAATCACATGCCTTCTCGTCAACGTATCTGAGCCAGCCGTTAACTGACGGAAACTTTCCTCAAAGCTTTTGCGCGGAGTGAGGAATGCACGACCAAAAGCATTGGCATAGCGTTCTTCGCGCGATAAGAATTGCTCATTATCTTCAAGCACTTCAGGTATTTGACGAGTGCCTGAGAAATGCCCCACCTCGTGCGCTGCTGATTGTATCCGCCGTTCTAACGGGTGGTTGGCATTCAAAAGGATGCATGCCCCAATTGAGGGTTCATAAGTGAATAGTCCTGCAACTTTGGAGCCAGAGGAAAGACGCCGTTGATAAAGGCGGATACCAAGGTCAAATTCGATTAAACTAAAAATATCAGTAATTGGGCCGGAGCCAATTCCAAGCCAATTTCTGAGTTCCTGAGCATGTTGTTCTGCTAGCTCTATAACATCGCCAGTATTAATACCGCGTTCCGGCGGATAGTTCTTTCGGCGCTCAATGCCCAGAACATTTTCAAGCTCAACCTCTGCCTTCACAAGATTATTAAGTAGTTGAACAGCCTCAGTCGTGTGAACATCTTCCGCTTCCTTTAGTTTCCGGTAACGAGGAACAAGGTCGGTATGCACAGCTTCACGGCGTAGTATGGCGTTGACTGAAACACCATAGTGATGTGCAAGGCTTTGGAGTTCCTGTATGCGGACTCGGCGAGCACCTTGCTCGATGGAAACAAGCGTTGGGCGCGACATTCCAATGACCTGCGCTGCTTCATCCTGACGGATACCAGCGTTTTCACGGGCAATACGAAGACGACGGCCTATCTCTTGTGCGCTGATTTCATTTAGATCGGTCATAGCGTCCTCCAAATATCCAATTCTTAATAAAACTGTGTTGTCCCTGAGCGTCCACGAAGCTGCACCATTCCTTAGCGTGCTGCGCTAAAAGCCCTCTCAGGTTTTCACAGGTGTTCTGTTCTGACGCACCAGTAGCTTGGGCGATCTCAAAAATGTGCGGTCGTAATAAGGCATCCGGTAATTGAGCCATATTTGCCAGTTGTTGGAGATGTCGCGCACCGACACTGCCGTACTCCACCATCGTATGACTCTGACGCGTATGATTACTGTGCGGAATTGCACTCTCGTAGCTGGTCGCAGTCAAGTTGCTGATTGCGTAAGTATCAACAGGCTCATCCAGACATGCCGCATGCATACTCATACGGCGCAGCAGACATGCGGCACACAACCCGCATTGCCTTAGCTTTCCGTTGAGACGTGCGTTCCAACGTTGCTGCCAACAAGATCGAGTGCTAAGCACAAATTCTTGAGACGTTCCTGGCATGGCAAGATAGGCTGCAATTGTCTGGCCTTTGGTATGCCAAAGACGAGGCTGCTCATAGACAACCGTAAACTCTAGCAGTGCCTTTATAAAGTCCTCCATCCTACGGAAAAACGTCGGGTGATTTCTATAGTCCGCATAAATTTGATGAAGTGGTAGCAGGACGGGGCCGAGGGCACCTTGCCCACTTTCAGGCACGATAATCTTGCTGACGCCAGAGAGTTGAGCCGCAATAGCGGTTATTGCCGCGAATTTAAAGCCCCTAGAACGCACTCCGCTTTCACGAGATGATGGAAGCTTAACGGTAAACGGAATTAGATCAAAAGGTCGTTCGCCCTGTTTGACTCGATCTTTGTGCTTTGTTACACGCACACGGACTGCCGTATCATCGGTATCAAAAAGCCCGGATACACAGCGAGAATCAAGTCCATCACTGTAAGCAAGGGCAAATTTTTTATTATTGCCGAAGGGTAGCGCACCTTGGCGCGTACCATTTAAAGCTGAATTCTGAGCCTGAACAAAAGTGAAATGCCAGCTATCGCCCGTCAAATGACGAAGCATGCCGCGAAGGGCCGTTTGTACTTCCGGACGCTGCCATATCTCCAATTCTTGAACAGGAACGGTAATACAAAACGTTCGCGACCACTGCGTAGCATTACGTCCACACCGCCTGTCTGCATACTCGACCGCCGCACACATCACCAATAAGTCGTGGTGTACTGGTTTCCAGCCTTCATAGGTATAGGTATCGAGTATGCTCGGATCGAATATGATTTCTTTCCCAATTTCAGCCATTT
This sequence comes from bacterium, assembly GCA_016124905.1. Taxonomy (NCBI): domain Bacteria; species bacterium. Next base: position 104,898 of record WGMV01000002.1, on the reverse strand, counting down.
TTATGCTGGCACTAAGCTTCTTTGAAGACTGAAAGTCTTTTTCAATGATATGAACATACTGATTTCGGTTATTCTGGGTCATAAATTGGGGCCTTCATCTAGACCTTTCTTTTTAGAAACAGCGTTCTTGAAAGCGTTTTTGTCGCCTGCACGAATCGCATCACAGATAGCGTCTTTATTTAGCGTCTCAAAAGCGGCATCCACCTGCGTAATGGTTCGATCAAATTGGTCTTTCCGCATCTCACCGGATTCAAGGACTCGGATGCATTCTTCTTCAATGTGGTTACGCGCTTCGATAATCTGATCGTTAACTGACGCCTCAAGAGCTTGTTCAACAGCAACGTTCGGTGGCATCTTTTCGGCTAGACGAAACGCCAATTCCTTTTGCAAAGTGTCTGCAAATGGCGTTTTGCTGTGGTCATCGAAAATGGCTTCAAATGAAGAGGTCGGATCAAAATCCAACTGCTCTCGCTGCTCGTAAGCCTGAAGGTCGGCCATAAGAGCCTGAGCATCGTCAGTTAGAATCTCGCGCACAAATGCATCAGAGGCCAAGGCACATACCTCGGCTTTATCAACCGAATCGTTTTGTACCGCTTCTGAGAAGCGTTTCCAGCGTCTGCTTAACTTCAAGTTCCTGAATGGCCCATCAGTCATAATAACCTCCTTAGAGGCAAGACTACCACTCATTATCTGACAATGTCAAATATCATTATAATATTTCTGACATTCAAGGCTGCTCTGTGTCGTTTTAATTTGGGTATGCGTTGTTATGTATTATCCTAGAAGTCCGATAATGCCTCTTATTATGTTTATTATTTACCTGGCTCTGCCATTAATCACACCTATAAACATACCTTGTTCCAGCAACCGTGGTTTCGCAATAGTCTGTCCCTAGATAATCTCCGATAGCATCAAAATCTAAGAAACACTTGATGTTCTCGGCAATATCGCCAAATAAGCCATCTTCTACAAACTGGATAGCTAGATCACGCAAGCTGTCTATTTCGTAAAGGTCCATATCCTCAAATTTGCTTGGAAGGTCTTTTCCCAAAGCAAAATCATAGCCAACTTCGCTAAGAGCGATAATGACCCTTACTTTTTCATCATCGCTCCAACTATCTGTTGCTTCCATGTACGCTTGTATATCGCCTTGATGAACGCCCAAAGCCTCAAATAATTCTGCGTCTATGCTTTTCCCGTCAATGAATTGGATTTCAAATTCTTCTACAAGCTGGCCGTATGAATTACGCAAGGCAGCGGCTCTCTGATCGTATTCCTCAACTGTTTCAAAAAAGAAACCAGTGGCGCTGATATCGTAAGGTTGAGCGTATAGCTGTGTCATGGTCTTAACTCCTCTAATGGGTATGGGTTGCAAATATGCAACCCTGGCTCCCGCCGAGGGTGGGGAGGCAAATGCAAGGGCGGTATTGCAGAAATTTTGGAGCGTAAGCGTCCGCGAGGAATGCCAAAGGCAGGGGAAAATTTTTGTAATACCGGAAGCACCAGCGCCTTTACCCTTGTGTGCGCCAGGGGCGAAGCCCCTTAGAAATGAGTCTTTTCAAAGGTTTTGATTGCTTTTTGGGAATCAAATCATAATCTATGCGGCGTGACAGGGCGTAGAAACCCTTAAGTCGTATAAGCGCAAGTATTCACACAACGCGCGTCCTCTCTGCTGAGAGGGCGGCGGAATACAACAGCCGTTCGCGGCGAATACGTCGCGCGCCGGACTTAGGCGTTTCTAACCTCTCGGCACCAGGGGCCGTCTGTCACCTTAACTTTTTTAAGGAGACAGACCCATGAGAAAAACTATTCCAGCACTGATTGCGATTGGATTATTGAATGTTTCTGCTGCACAGGCAGAGGATCTAAAAATCGGCTGTGTTCCAAAGAGCGAATTAAAAAGCCAAATGCAGCTATTGGGGTTGGGTTTCTTAGACCAATATCAGCGCCAAACTCCTAAAGGAGAAGTCAGAACATCCGTCCTGGGAGCATATGATGGCAGGGTTTTTCTCGATCAGGGGCGCGGCTATATCGTGGAATCCCATGAGGACAAAGCCTGTGTCATCGCAAAAACAAAGCAAGAGTATAAAACTGACGGTAGTAAAATCACAGTTTCAACCGTCCATAATTTTGGTGACATGCAACTGACCTCAGAAGAATGGGAAAAAATTGGGCAGTACGCAAAATCGAACAGGCAGAAAATATATGCGGACAAGAAAAAACAAGGCTATTCCGATGAGGAGATACAGAAAGCAATGAAAGCTATCGACATCCTGCAACGCTCTGGTGGTGCGTTAGAGGGCATAAGCGCGAAGTTAATTTATGAAATTTTGCCAGATGGTAAGCTCAAAGCGGTAGAGCGTAGCGCCTTTTAAAAATCGTGCGCCATTTGCATTGTTGGAGGGAGTGCGCTAGCGGGTTTAGGCGCTTCTGACTGCTTAGCCTCATAGCCAGCTTCTTCACCAACATCTTTAATGATAGCTGAAACATTGTCATTTTTGGCTGCTTCAGCAACGTATTGCTTTTCTTCTTTGGTGGCATTTGGATTGGCCATGATCTCGGTAACTTTAAGACCCTGTTCAATGTCGGCATGTGTATAGCCTTTTTCGAGTAAGTCTTCGGTAATGCGGCTTCTGTTGGCTTTCGCGTATTCAGAAATGCGCTGCCATTGTTTCCCAGTGTATTCAATGTCGCCGAACGCATGAGATTCATTAAGATATTGTTCGCGTTTCTCACTATCGCTAAGTTCATCAATAGCCGCTTGATGTGACTGCTCGCGCTTTTCTTCGCGTTCTTCGCGCAGCTTGATACTGCTTGCTTCTTCGGATTCTTTTGTCGCTATTGTGAGTTTCTGCTCATTGATATAGCGCTGTAGATCGGCTGTAAGTGGAATGTTGCCTAAATTGCCGAATGTGTCTGGCTCATAGCCGGAATCAATAGCCAGCTTCACGTCCGTCTCGGCCTGAAGCGAATGAAACTTGTCTGGCCGCTCAAGTGGGCCTGTTTCGGTCAATGTGTTTGTCATTCGTACGGAAATCATAACAAAATCATTTTAACATCCTGTTAATTCAATAAAAAAAGAACACACCTTATGCTATACGGGCGTATGCAATGAGCAAATTTTTCGAATGTCCGGACGTTATTTCTCGAAGATTTTAGCTGTTTCAATGCTATAGGGTGAGCTAGATTCCCTTGAACATTGCTAACATATATGTTATCTTATGATAGAGATTAGAGAATATTTAGATACAGACGGCCACAGCGTCTATGCAGACTGGTTCAATGAACTGGATGCACGGGCAGCAGCCAAAGTGTCCACCTACGTCACCCGTATGAGCAACGGGAATATGTCGCAGGTGAAAGGCGTGGGGGCTGGTGTTTATGAGTGCAAAATAGATTTCGGGCCTGGCTACCGCGTCTATTTTGGGAAGGATGGCGATAGGCTGATTATCCTTCTAGGCGGCGGTACGAAGAAAAGACAGAATAACGATATTCAGGAAGCGCAAGCTTTGTGGAATGAATATAAGCATAGAAAACGGAAAGGAGCATAGATCATGGCACTGACACGCGATTTTAAAGATACCATTAAAGCACGGGCTGCTCGTGATCCGGAATTCCGTGAAGCGCTTTTGGTTGAAGGCATTGAATGCCTTCTCTCTGGCGATGTGGAAACAGGAAAAACCGTTTTGCGTGATTATATCAACGCGACTGTCGGCTTTCCTGCATTGGCGAAAGCCGTTGATAAACAGCCAGAGAGCCTTATGCGTATGCTCAGCCCCTCTGGCAATCCCAGTGCGGGCAATATTTTTGCAATCATACGCTCTTTGCAAATGCGCGAAGGCGTTGAATTGCATGTCCAGGCAGAACGCGTCGGCGCATAACACCTACCGTACAATTTTTTTCAGATATAAGCTGGTTCGGGCCGGGTGGAGCGGCATAGCTCCAAGCCCCGGTCGTGGTCCAGGGCGCGAAAGCCCTTGGTCGAGGGTTCCAACGGGGAGCGGAAGTCCCCTTGGTGCGTATCCAAACTGCATAAGGTTGGGCGATGGGATTGCATAAGGGAGAGTGACATCGCCCTTTGCTCGTGATGAACCGGCGATGCGGTTCAATGGTGCGAAGTGGAACGGGAGCGCCACAGCCGGGGGGATGCAACGGGGACGCGCTAGCGGGTCCCCTTGCCAAGATGGTGTGTATTACACACACATCTTGCAGTAAGTCCTAAGCTGCCTTCCCACGAAATCTTATGCGCTGGCGTGACCCGGAAACAGACTCAGTCTTGAACTGGTTTTTTCTTGGGGTCGCTTGCAAAATGCTCCGCCATGAGACGTGCTGCTATTTCATGCGCCTCATCCGTGCGTTTCTCAAAGCATACCTGGCCGGACTCGATAGAACCGTCCGGAACATTCTGCGGTATGTTTTTAAGTTTTTCCATGTCACATCTATAGATGAATTGCGATATAATGAACATGAAAAAAGCCCCTGCCGTTTTCGGCAAGGGCTTTTCGGCTAAAGCCTATTCCTCGCGGTTGGCCGGGTAGAGATAAAACGGTTCATTGATGATGTGCGTACCGTACAGCTTGATGTAAACACTGCCGTCATCCTTGGTCCATGCAGCGCCGATAGTGTAGAAACTCACGCTTTCGCCTTTCTGCTCTTTGATTTTGACGGCGAGATTTGGCTTGGTTTTGCCGTTGTTGGATTGCTTTTGCATTGTAGTCTCCTTTGTAAAGGCTGGATCATTCCAGCGTAAAGCCATTCGGTCAGAGGCGATTAAGGGACGTGTCAAAAAGTTTTCTGGGGCGTCCGTTAGAACTTCCCGGCGAGTAAGACGAGTCGTCGGAAGGGCTTACGGGGAAAAACTTGTTGATACGGCCCGCGCATCTGGCATGGCTAATTTAAGCTGGAATGAATGAAAGCCTAAAAGGAGCGCTGAAATGAGCAAACAAAACGATCAGACGCCTGAAATCTCCATCACCTTCAATATGGAAGGCGATGTGTATGCTTTATTCTGTCGCTATGCGAATGAATTTATGATGACGCCGGAAGACATGCTGGAAATCATGGTCAATCCGTGGCTGCGGAAAGAATTGCAGTATTTTAATCCGCCGCCCGCAACGCAACCGGCATTCACGCGAAAGGATTTAAAGCCATGAGTGCAGTAGATAGAAAGTATTTGCAACTGGTTGCTGAGTGGAATGCCAAAGGATCGGGCATTGTCAAAAAGCGCATTATCTACCAAGAAAATTGGTGGCAAATATCCTTAAAAGAAGCCAAAAAATTCGGCATAGACCCGCATTTGAATAACGCGCTTTGCTTAGCCTATACCCGCTATCAGAACATGCTGGGCATAACTGACAGCGGCATCTGGGAAGAAAGCGAAGGGCTGCAAGATATGAGAAAATACATAGCTTATACTGAGGATAACCCCGGCGCAGAAATATGGTGGCGGGCCAGCGCTGCTGCACGGTTTATGAGCGAGATTTGCAATCTGCCCTACAAGTCATGCACCGGCTATGTCGAGTTCGTTAAAACCATCATGGAGCAAGCGGGTCTTGTCGTCTCAGAGCATACCTATCATTAATTATTCAACGATTAAGTTGCCGTTTGTGACCAAACCAGCAAGCGTTTGACCTGTCACATCCTGCAATTGAACCAGATTTGTCCAAGTGTGGTCAGTGCCTGTGCCGTCGAGATCGACTCTGACAATGGTGTGTGTGCTATCAACATCCGTCAATTCAACGAAGTCGGCAAGATCGTCAAAGAGTGAATCATATTCAAGAATTCCGGAGATATCCAATACGTCTTCACTTGATCCTGTTGTGAAATCATAGATTGTGTCCATGACGCCGGATTCATATGACCCCTCATCATACAGAAATAAATCTGCGTCTGTGCCGCCATAAAGACTATCAGCGCCAAGGCCACCTAAGAGCGTATCGTTTCCGGCACCGCCGTACAGAGCATCATTGCCTGAACCGCCAAAGAGCGTGTCATTACCGCCATTGCCTTCAAGCTTATCGTTGCCGCCTTCACCCCAAATGAGGTTGTTGCCGCTGTCACCGATAACCCAATCATGGAGACTGGAACCTTTCACATACTCAAACTCATCGAATGCCGTGAAGCTAACTTCCGTGCCACCCGTCCAAGCTGTAGCCCATTTCGATGTGCCATTGCCCATATCAATAATGGTGTAATCGCGGTTTGATGTATTACCTAAGAATATAATGTCGCCGCGCCCGCTGAAATCAATGGTGTCGATGCCGTTGCCGCCATGCGCCGTTGATCCAGCCACAACGAAGGACGTTTGAACTGTGTCGTTGTCATCGCCGCCATACACAGTCTCAGCACCAAAACCAGAACCGATGAAATCGTTACCAGCATCGCCGTAGACCGTATTTGCGCCAGCGCCGCCATAAAGATAGTCGTTGCCGTTGCCGCCATTGATCGTGTCATCGCCATCATTTCCGGCAATGGTGTCGTTACCATCACCGCCACTAACCGTATCATTGCCTGATCGTGCAACAATGGTATCAGCACCAGATGTGCCTGTGATTGTGTTGGCTCCGCTTGTGCCCCAAGTCCAGCTTGCATAGGTGGATAAATCAAGCATCATGCCGTCGTTATGGGCCGTTAGATATTCAAAATCGGCTGTGGTGAAGAAATCAGCCAAATATGTATAGTTTGTGCCGTCATTTAATCTGAGGTGATCGTAAAACACATCAATCGTGACATTATCAATCGTGATGCCCCCTGCAAAACCAATCTCAACGATATCAATGCCACCACCATCATAAACAGCGTCAACACCAACACCCACTTTGAAAATATCGTCGCCGTCGCCACCATCAATAGTGTCACCGCCGCCCGCGTTAGCGGATGCATCAATAATATCATCGCCATTGCCAGCAATGACATTGTTTTGACCGCCCCCCGTTAGCTTGAAATGCTCATTTGCGTTGCCGCCAATGATGCGCGTGCCATCAAAATTTGATTCAACATATTCGATGGACGAAAAGTCACCATATGATGTTTGATAGAGATAAGAGCCTGAGAAATACCAAGTGCGGTAAAAGCCATTGTTAGGATCACTGATATCAATCTGAACACCGTAGGTAGCATTCCAAGATGAGCCTTCTTTTGACAAAATCAATTTATCAAACCCTGCGCCACCATCAATCGTGGTGTCGCGCAGCGTGTTGTCATAGATTTTAAGAATGATTGTGTCGTTATCAGCATCGCCGTAGGCTGTATCATTGCCGCCAGCCAGATAAATTGTGTCTCGGCCATCACCACCGTAAATAACATCGGCTCCTGTATAGACAGAGGTTGAAATCACAACGTCATCATAGATGATATCATCGCCGCCATATGCATAGATGGTGTCATCCCAATCAACCAGCCCATTCACGGCTGTAATTGTATCAGCAGCCTCTGAGCCATAGGTTGTTAGTGTAAGATTGAGCAGATCAACCGATGAAGCGCCCTCATGAACATAGAGAAGCTCCATCTTATCGTTGTTGTTTAATCCAACAAACTGAGAGTCGAGCCTGATCTTGTTTTCACTATCAAAGAAAACAGTCAGATCATTACTGCCATCGACGCCGGAAACCAATCTTATTAATTGATAGGACGCATCTTCATAATCACCCGTGAGAATAATTTTGTCTGCGGTGCCAGTTCCATGTTCGCTGAAGAATTTTAAGCCCCCGGAATAATAATAGGTATCATCGCCGTCATTACCATCAAGCCTGTCAATACCCACTCCGCCATCAAGAATATCATCGCCATCACCGCCATACAGCTCATCATTGCCTGTGCCGCCCAGCAGAGTATCATTGCCGCCTAAACCATACATGATGTCATTAACCGAAGCGCCAGCCGTTACGCCGATCAAGGTGTCATTGAGCGAGCCGCCATAGGTGGTGATATCACCAACAAATGCGGTCATATCATAAATGAGCGTGCCTCCCGCGTTTTCAATCCGCTCAATACGGTTTGCATTGCCTTCCGCGTTGTTCAATTGGTTTTGCAGCGTAATTCTATTGTTGCCATTGACATTGACTATGAGATCATCATTCCAGAGACGCTCAAAGGTAATGGCTCCGCCTACCGCAATGCGTAGCGTATCTGTTGTGCCAGCTTCATCGTATATGAAATCATCAGCGCCACCTGACCAGATATAAAGATCATCGCCCGTGCCGCCCTCCATAAGATCAGAGCCAGCGCCATCGCTTAATGTGTCCGCACCAGCACCACCTGACAACTCATCATGTCCATTGCCGCCCGTGATGTAATCATCGCCATCACCGCCCTCAATCATATCATTTCCGTCACCACCACTCAGGGTATCATTACCGTCGCCACCTGTAATTGTGTCGTTACCTGAGGCTCCTGTAAGTACGTCGTTGCCTGTGGTTCCTGTTAAAATCTGATCCGAGGCACTAATATAATTTGTTGTGATATCCGACCAATCAAGAGTTGAATCTGAAAGATACACAGCATCATCAAGCCAATCCTGCTCATCAACTGTAAAGCCTGAGAGGTCCCCGCGCACAGCTTCGATAAACCAAGCAATATGTGACCAAAATTCAAGCTTATCACCAGCAGAGTTTCCTTCGGTGCCAAGCGCTAACAAAGCATCTTCGGAAAGCTCAGGCGTTGAATCAAAATTAAACTCACCGCTGGCAACATCATAATGCCCAGGGGTAGAAAACAATTGATTGCCAAAAAGCTGAAATACCACTTCTGCAAACAAGGCATTACGCAAATTATTATAGATATTCATGAGTAGTTGTGCAGAAATCGAGAGAGGATCGGGATTAGGAAACCGTGCTTGTGCAAAATCTTCACCTAGATAGGCTTCAAGAAATTCCAACTTTCGCGCATCATCCAGATAAGGGCCGCGGCCAGTCGAGCTTAAACCATCGACTCCCGCCCATTGCCAAAGAAATCCATCAAAGGAAGTCTTGTTGCTAGAAAAATCAGCAAAAAATTCTTCAATGGTCTGATCCGCATAGTTCTGCATTTTGCTCTGCAAATTGCCCAAGCCGGTATTATCAATGCTCATCTCAATATGTAAGTCTTTTACCATTCCATAGCCACGAAGCGTAGGAAGAAGCCACACTTCTGTGCTTAACTCATAGGCACCGATATATTTGGTGTTTATATCATCCATGAGAAAATCACGTTGACCGATAACAACGTCGTCACCCAAGGTTGTGATAATTGAATTTGCGCCGCTGATCGGAATGACAATGGAGGTATAGTCAAGATCGTCCATTGTATAGAGTTCACCATCTTGAACGTGGCCGTCTCCGTTGGCATCATTCCATACACGCAAATCTTCCCATGCGTCATCATTGCTATCAATCACATCATCATTGTTGCTATCAATGGCTTTAAGAGCCGTAAATCCCGCAACTGTGCTAGAGCCAAATAATTCATTGGCATTGTCGATATCGCCGTTTTCATTTAAATCACGCACAAGCAATGCATCTTCGCTTCTGGCCCAAGATACTGCTTCGGCAAATCCATCATTGTCTAAATCGAAATAAACAGAAGTTTCTGTATAACTTGTAGTGAAGGCATAACCATCACCATCAAAGTCTATGATTAAGGGGTCGCGTTGTGCCCGAGATAGCCCGAACAGAGATTGTGCATTAATGACGCTCGCTGAATTAGCAATATCTATATTATCCCCTGATAAACCCGGATGATTTTCTTCATAAATGGTTTCATGTCTTAATCTGAATGTTGTGGCACCCCATAATGCTCCGCTTAAAAGTATATTGAGATTTGCGGCGGAGCCGTTTCCAACACCAATCGTTGCTACATAAAGAGAGCCATCTTCTTCGTACACCTGGCGAATAACGGCACCTGGATATAACAAGTGACCTTCTTCTGTAATATTGACAACGATCTTGCCACTTTCATTAAAATAATGAGTTACTGATCCAAGTCCGGGAACAAAGGAAGTGGAGCCATTGGATTTCTGAATATTGCTAGGCGTGGGGGTAGGCTCTTCTTTTAAGTTACCCCAAAGCGCAGCGCCGGACATTTCGGCGGTAGTACCTATTTTATCTATTTGGATATATCCATGATAAGTCTCAGAATCCTCTGGGTCCATTCCCAGTTCTTCAAAATCAGGAATTGTAATGGTTATGGGTGTATCTTCACCACGTGTTATCGTGAAGCCTGTTGATGTATGTTCAATCGTATAGCCATTTGCTAAGTAACTCATTTACTTTCACCTATTCTACAAGCCTTCAAAATATGGGGGCAAAGCCAATAGCAGACCGATAAAACAGTCATAATGCCTACTGGATCAATTAGGATATAAAGGCTTCCAAAGGGAGTGACATTGCCGTCAATAAAAATTGCTTTACCAAAAACTCTTTCGTGCAATGAAATTTTTTCGGCGCCAATTAAATTGAAATAAAACAAAACAGCCATTGCTGCGAAAGATAGAAATACAAACAGTTGTTTAGATTGAAATCGCCTTATTGATATTATAAATACTGCTGAACATATGGATGAAAAATAAAGAGCATAAAAAATATCGAGTAAAATTTTATCATATGGAGCACGATGAACTATGTGGTTGCTTAAGTATGAATAAACAAAACAGCTTAGAAAGATTATTCCGATATCTTTTAAAACTTTCACGAAATTACTCCCAACTGAAATTTTGTATTTTCACTTTGACGTGCGTATAGGTTGGAATGCGAATCTAATTCCCGTCCAGAATGGAGTTATCCACAGGATAGCGACTCTCGATTTTCAGAATCAAATGCTTGAGCGGCTATGAAAATAACCGCATAAAATAAGGGTTTTTAGAGCGTCATACGCTGGTATGTCAGCTTTGCATTTGTCCAAGAAATGTCGGCATCAACTGCCGACATGCATATCATGTGTGATGAAAAAAATGGCTCTACATGAGCCAATTGGAAAGTCAGTTAGTACATACCGCCGTAATAGATGACAGTACGCTGCCCTGTACCGTTGCATGTTGTGCAATCAGTGTGTGCGGCTGATTGTGTGCTGCCGTGATTGCAGCCTGCACGGCAGGGTGTGCCGCTCCAATCATATCCTGAACCGCCGCAACTATAACAAGCGGTTTTCACATGCTCAAGCTTTTGGCCTGTGCCTTTGCATTCCGTGCATTCTTGCGTGGACATAAGAGTTCTCTCTTTGCTGATTAAGATGATGTGCTGAACGATTTACCGCGCATATGTCCGGAACATTTTTGGGTGTGTCCGGACATATGTTTGGTTCCCTTATTCTCTGAAATACGGAAAATAGAGTCAAACCATCATTTGAGCATTTTGTGAAAATTCCTGAGTCAAAGCAGAATCTTAGGCCGGTCTTTATGCAAGCAATGGCGAACGCTTTGATAAATAACGGTCCGCCGATGCAAAGTGCTGGAATAAGTTTTGCGCCCATCCCTGATCCGAAATTTACATTCGAGATGGGTGGTTCTATGGGGCAATCTGTTAGGCGTGAACAATTAAACGCCCGGTTTTTGCAAATACAGCTCCAAAAGATTCCACTTAAAAACCTAGAAGAACCGTTATCAGCAAAATTTAACAAGGCAGCAGGTGTTCTTTTGGAAAAGCAGGGCAAAGAATTATCTCGCAAACCGACAAAGTCATTTGATAAACTTAAAGAAAACTTCAAAGCAGCCAGTATGGAGCGGTGATGATGGAAAAAGTATATCAAGGCGTTGGTAAAGACAGAGTTCAAGAACCAGGCAAAAACTATCCCTCCCGGACATTTATAATGCCCACAGGATTGGTTTTGCGGATTACACTTGATGAGTGGTATTTTCAGATGTTTGATTGGCTGATTGCGCCCGCACAAGGTTATGATGCAGAGAGCATCATTGCATCCACTTATGAAGCATCTAAGGCCGAACCTTCTTTGTCTGCACAAGATGCATTTGAAAAGGCTTTTGGAATTACGATGCAGTATTTCTACCTGGATCATAAAGACCCTCATGCACCCTTTGCTGGATGGTAAGGGTTCGGACTCATTTTATTCTTGAATGCTTCATCTTCGTGGGCGCGAATGCGTTGAACGCGAAAGGGATTGGTCCCTGCTACCTGAACCAGCATCACGCCTGTTTCACGCGCAAAATGCTTTGAGATTTCATCGAGTGTAATCAGGGATGTGGAATAAAGCTGGGTCGTATAATTGATAGTCTGGCTGTGAGACTTTGATTTGCTTTGCGGAGTAAAGCCTTTCTGATCGCCCATAGAGTGCATCATCTGCATGACAGTGCTTTGGTTTTGGCTCGTGCCTTCCTGGGTACTGTATTGCGGCACAATGCGGCTGATTTCGCATTTGCCCAAGCGTTCTGAGAGATATTTCGTGGTGGTCACGTCGTTATTGCCAAACGCCGTAATCACGCCGGAGTTGCTGATAAAACTCTCCCAGGTATCTCTGTAGTGCTTCTTCAATTGATTAAAGTCTTGCAAGATGGTCCACAAACGAACGCCAAACCCGGCGATATAGCCAATTGCACGTTCAATGCTTTGCATGTAGCCAAGTGTAGAAAATTCTTCCAAGATCATCACGGTAGGCGGCAATGCATTGCCCTGCTCATCAAGTGCTTTGGGCGTTTTCTCCATTGTTTGCAAAACTGATGACACCATCAAACGCAAAAATCTGGAATGCGTTGCCATGTAACGCTCTGGTAAGACGATATAGATCGTAACGCCCTTGGGATTGGTTTTAAGCTCCGCCAGATCAATCGTGCATTCACTCATACAATCTTGAATGCCAGCATCTTCCAAGAATTCCAGATTACGACATGCGGTGGAAAGAACAGAGCCGCGTTCATTTTCTCCCATATTCAACAGTCTTGCAGCCGCTGCCGCAACAGTGCCGCCGAACAGGTGAGTTGCGGCCTTCATATTCAGCAAGAGATTTTCTGTAGAATAATTGCCTTCTTCATCAGCCATCCCAAGAGTTGCCAGTTCATAAAGCAGCTTGAAGCTGCGGAGTTCTTTATTTTCACCGGCAACGGCAAGCATCCAGAGAATAATGCCCTTAATGAAACTACGGGCAGATTCATGCCAATGCAGATCATTACCGCCATCAGAAATCAGCATAGCGTCTACAATTGCGCCAACATCGGTTCCTAGTTGCGGGTTATTGATATCAAGATGTTCCAGAGGATTAAATTTACCGCGCAAGGCGGCGCTCACGAGTGCTATGCGGCATGGATCGAACACAATGGTTTTCTGCCCCATAAATTCAGCACGGTAAAGAGCGGTAGTGGCCGCTAATTCTCCTTTGGGATCAAGACACACAACAGAGTTTGTAAGGGTAAGAAGATTTGGAATAAGCAGGCTGACACCTTTACCTGAGCGGCTGGACGCAACAGTAAAGATATGACGATCATCTTCAACCCCGATAAAATGACGGCCTTGCTCATCTTCAAGCGTTCCCAGCAGCAAAAAATTCTTAGGTGTGTTGCTGCTAATATCACGCTTCAAAGCCCTAATAATAATCTCAGAAGGCGTCCATTCGCTTGAAGATAATGGAGCGCTAGTTTCCTGATCGGGGTCTTTGCGGGGAAGTGGTGGGAGGTTCATGGTTATTCTCCCTTATTTGCTGTGCATGATGTTTTGGTATTCACGCTCATTAAGCGTTGCCTCCATTTCCATCTGAGGAATGCGCTGCTTCGCATTTTCTATGGTTTCAAGGCTGGATTGGCATTGCTGTAGAAGCGTTTCTGGTTCACGCTTTATAGTTGCGACATCACGCTCCCAATTGATAATCGAGGCACGGCAATTATTACTGGCTTGCTGAATACAGGCTTCAACCATATCCTGAACGCAAGCCCATACCCCCATTTTACCAACAACGCCGCAAAGGTTGGTTGCAACCCAATCATCGGTTAGCGAGCGGCTAATACGGGCACAGGATGCTTTCTCGAATTTCTGCCAGTGTTGATAGATTACCCAGTATTCATCCATATTCGCGCTATACAGGGCTTCGTAAAGCTGGCGCGAAGACATACGGCGAGCGCTTAAATCCAGACAATGACCGATAGATTGCTTGCGGATTTCTTCATCAGAAATAGTTTGTTTAGGCTTTGGCGGTACATCACGCAGAGCGGGCTTTACGCATGTGCCATCTTGCCATGCGCGATTGCTGGCCAGAGCGTTTTGTGAAGATTGCAGTTGTGCTTTCAAGCTGAGTGCTTCCCGCCTTGCATTTTCAGCGGCGCGGCGGGGCGCTTGTGCTGGATCAACCTGGGCAAAGCGAGTTTGAGGCTGTTGCGGGGTATTCAAAAAACTGAATAGCCCGGTATTTTGGCCGCGATAGGCAAGGCTGCCGTAATTCGTATGCACGTTACAAGCAGCAAGGCATAGGCATGACGTGATGATAAGAGCGCGTTTCATAGCGAACCTCCTGTTTGTTTCATTATGTTTTGAAGCTGGGGAGAGAGATCGGCAGGCAGAAAGTGATGGCAGGGCAAGGCCATCAGCTCATCGCGCTGAAAATTACAGCCGGTGATAACGCCATCCTTTTGAATACAAGACGCATAAAGCTGTTGCGCTGCCTGTAATCTGTTCTGCTGGCAAGCTTGGCGCAATTGGACAAGACCTTGTGCAGCGGTGATGGTTTCTGCCTTTTGGGTTTCTGCTGGCAGACTCGCTTCTATTTTCTTTGCATCGGTATGCCCAAGGCGCGTTCCTATAAATGTCGAGAAGCGGTATTGCTCAGGTAAAAGCACCTCTCCAAGCGTTCCCCACACAAACATGCCAGCGGAAATCGTGACCGGCACGGCTCCAGCGATGAGCATGATTGTTTTAAGGCTGGGTAATTGCCGGGATTTTTTGGAGTTCTTTTTAGGTGGCGGGGATTTAGGCTGATTGAAAATTAAATCTTGTTGCGACATGGAATCCTCCTTTGTAGAGAGGCTTATGTTGATTTACATAAACCTTTGTGATTCCATGATGAATGAGTGTGGGCAGTTAGTCCCGCGTGCTTCCGGACACGAAATGGACAAACAGTTTAGGTATGAGCGACCAAAAAACAGATAAAAGTAACGGCGTTATAGAAGAATTTTCGCCATTAAGGCTCCGGCAGATTAAATGGGGCTTGTTGGAGTATTTCTTAGAGAACGAACGAATAGGAAAGAGAGGTTACAGTTATTGGATCAATCGCACTCTTAACGAAAACAAGCATCTTCTTTCTAAAGACGAGCAGAGGCTTTTAAAAGTATCTGCTGAATTAAATGAGCATGATCCTTGGAACTGGGTCAGTAAAAATCATGTGCCGCCAGACACAGATAAAATTCGAGTGTATGAGAAATATGTCTCACTTGTAATGCCACATTATAAAACTGAAGCAACTGTAGAAGATTTATATATCTCCACCTGCACTACGCTTACGAGATTTACCAATATTGCTTCCTGCCTTACAGATCGGGCTTTACTGAACAAAGCAAAAGCATTGGAGCAGGTAGGATATTATCACCAGCGCCGCCCTTTTGGTTATAACAGGTCGTCTGGTAATTTGGTATTCTTCAGAGCAATTGATAAGACACCGTTTTTGAGAGTTCACAAGTTTGACTTTTTTATAAACATTCAGCACTACGCTGAGACCAGAGGTAAAATAGTCACGCCAACCACACTAAGCGAACTTGAAATCCTTTTCTACTTGCAGGAATTACCAGCGGACAAAATCGGCGATTTTTTGGTACTCGAAAATGTGGAGACAGGTCTGATTGTGCCCAGCTCTCAAGGTGATGACTATCATGGTATTTTACAAACAAAAGGGTATGAGACGAATTCGGTAAAACTTTATTTTCAGGAAAAGACCGATTCTGAACAAGGCGTCGAAGAAAAGAGTAAGAAAAAAAGAATAAGGGAGCGTCCTGAGGATAATGCTGATTTGATTGTTGCACAAGCTGGCTTTCAAAAGAGAAAGGCGCATACGGATTTCTTTAAAATTAGGGGTTTAAGTAACTTCAAGAAATTTGTGGCGAATATGGAAGGGCCTGTGTTATGAAACCGCCAAAATCTGGTTTGGATAAAAAGAAAGGAACTAACGTGACTCGGCCTTCTCACAAAATTGTGGAAGGGGCGAAAACGAATAACTTAGAAGAAGTGAAGCTGGCTCTTTGGGAGAATCCCGACTGTATCAACGCCTCTGATAAATCAGGTCTTACCGCCCTACATTGGGCTGCAAGCAATAATAACTTTACCCTGTGCGAATATTTATTTGAGCAGTCAAAAGTACGTGTCAATCCTATGTTAAAGGATGTTCGCGGTCGATCCGCTATGGACCATGCAATCGGTATTGGCTCCGATGCAATCATCAATCTGTTCTATAGCCATATCCTGCGTCCGGATATGGAGAATGATGACCCCCCACATTCCGGTGAAGGTAAAGTCATTACGCCAGATTTTAAACGGAAAGAGCCTAAATAACGCTAGGCGGATTTGTCCATTTCATGTCCGGCGTTAGCCTCGCCCTAATATGGGCGATTCAGTAATATCCATGCATACCCAAGCATGGAGGTGTGTATGAATGGCTGGAATGACTCAACCGCATGGAATGTAATACGATTTAGGCTAGGAATAAATTCTTATTTCCTATATGATAGCATCGCATTTGACCATCCGCGCCCATACTCAGGTATTATAGAAAACAAGGCTGTCTCCACAATCATGGAGGCTGCTAATGCGTAATAACTCCTGGACCATTACCGAGATAGCAGATCACCTGGAAGATGCCGCCCGCACCTTGCACCGGCTTCCCAGCGTTAAAGTGCCAGGGCATTTTAGCAAATGGCCTCCCATTGTCCGCACGGCCTTTGAACAACTGCAAAGCGATAAACTGCCGACGCGCCTGGGGCCTCCCACACCGGAGGCCATCAGTCGCATGGAAAAGGCGCTGCAATGGCTGTGGTGGATTGATGATGAGCTAACGCGCAAGATTGTCTGGATGCGGGCAGAAAAAGTGCGCTGGAAAGTTATTTGCTGGCGCTTAGGCATGGGCAAAACGAAAGTCCGTGATATCTGGACCGGCGGTTTGCTCAAAATCTGCTTCAACCTGAATATGGAATCCGGACAGAAAAAGCCGGACCATTCAGTAGCGGACGAAACGGCCATTATTTAGTATTGTACTACATAGAATAGCGGACTCGTGCCTTGCGCGGTCCGCTTTTTTATTTCCAAACAAATTCAACGCCTAAAGAACGCGCTGGCCTTGCCGCGCGAAGGGATTGTATTGCCATCATGCAACCAGATATCGAAGAATATCGCCAATATGTTGATCGGTTTGATCTAAGCGAGGAGCAGAAGATCGAATTGATCCGCACTATATGGCTTATGATGCAAAGTTTCGTGGATACAGCCTTCGGCTACCATCCTGTGCAACTCTGCCTAAAGCAAGATTTACAGGCGATTCCAAGCGAGATAGAGTCTCATAACAACCAACTTTCCAAGAGCTTCAGCGCCAGCGCAGAAGGAGAATAATATGCAACAAAAAGCAGTAATTTATTGCCGTGTATCAGACCCAAAGCAAGTGACGGACGGACACGGACTTGAATCTCAGGAAACGCGCTGCCGCGAATTTGCCGAACGCAAAGGATATGATGTCGAGCAAGTCTTTCACGAAAGAGGTGTAACCGGCGCATTGCTAGAGCGTCGCAGTATGCAGGAAATGCTTCGTTTCTTGAAACAGAACAAGAAAGATATCTACGTTGTCATCATTGACGATATCAGCCGTCTTGCCCGCGATATTGAAACGCATATCAAGCTGCGTACTGCTATTGCCAACACGAAAGCAAAGCTGGAATCCCCATCCATTGAATTTGGAGAGGATTCAGACAGCCGCCTTGTAGAGCATCTTTTAGCATCCGTTGCCGCGCATCAGCGCGAAAAGAACGCTGAACAAGTCAAAAGCCGTATGCGGTCGCGTTTGCAGAATGGCTACTGGGTATTTCATGCGCCTGTGGGCTACAAATACGCAACCAAACCTGGTCACGGGAAAATGCTGGTCAGGAATGAACCGCTGGCTTCCATCTTGCAAGAAGCGATGGAAGGATTTGCTTCCGGTCGATTTGAAACATTGAGCGAATTAAAGCTATTTCTGGAATCCCATCCTGAATATCCAAAAAACGATAAAGGCGAAGTGCATTGTCAACGCATCCATGAGGTACTGGTTCGTGCTACCTACGCTGGATATATTGATTTGCCTGATTGGTCGGTCAGCTTTCGGGCCGCTCAGCATGAAGCGATTATCAGCTTTGAAACATGGCAACAGATTCAGGAGCGCCTGAAAGCTAACGCCAAGGCACCGGCGCGAAAAGACATTAACCTGGATTTTCCGCTGCGCGGCTTTGTTACATGCGCTTGCTGCGGCGATCCTATGACCTCCTGCTGGTCTAAGGGCAGGAATGGCAAATATCCTTATTATTACTGCCAGCATAAAACCTGTGACCTGTACGGCAAAACCATCCGCCGTGAGAAGCTTGAGGCTGAGTTTGAAGCATTGCTGATAAGCTTACAGCCCTCCCAGGACCTATTTGAGATGGCAACCGCTATGTTTAAGAAGCTGTGGGATGCCACTGCCAGCCGTCAGAAGGAAGAAAGCCAGGTATTAAAAATCCAGCTTCAAAAACTGGATCACAAAATCGGGCAATTTCTGGAACGGATTGTTGATACCAACAGTTCAACACTGATCGAAACCTATGAAGGCCAGATCAGAAAACTGGATAAAGAAAAAATCAGCATGAAGGAAAAAATCAAAAATTGTGGGCGTCCGATCAAGACCTTCGACGAAACTTATAGAACCGCTATAAATTTTCTCGGAAACCCGCATAAAATATGGGCTAATGGATGTTTAGAGGATAAGAGAAACGTCCTAAAACTCGTTTTCGCTGAGAAACTTCCATACCATCGAAATGAGGGATATAGAACCGCCGCAACCGCGCTGCCCTTCAGGGTTTTGATGGCGTTGCAGACAGATCATAAAGAGATGGTGCCCGCGGCCGGACTTGAACCGGCACTCCCTTACGGGAAACGGATTTTAAGTCCGCAGCGTCTACCATTCCGCCACGCGGGCAATCCACGACTTGTGGTGTAAGGGGCGGGAAGCGGTGCCTCAAGAGAAAATTTTCAAGCCTTTACCTTTCTTTAGTCTTTGCAGGCTATTGATGATTGTGCTATAGACCTACAAAACCTAGGGGGTAGTTGGCTATGAAACCTATATATATGGTATGTGCGGCCTTGCTGGCAGGCACCACGTTGGCAGGCGCAGCTCAGGCGAGCGAAGGCGCATTTCCCAAGTGGTATGTTGGCCTTGCCACCGGTTATACCAGCCAGATGGATGCCGATTACGGCACCAATTCCGAAGTCAGCTTCGACGGCGGTTACAATTTCTCGGCATCGCTCGGCTATCGCCCGGTGTCTGCTCCGTTCCTGCGATTGGAAGCGGAAGTGTTCCACAATAAAAACGACAATGATAAATTCACGGTGGGCGGTGTTGGCACGAACCTGAATGGTGATTTCGCCACTTCGGCCATCATGGCGAACCTGATGTTCGACTTCCATAACAGCAGCCGCTTCACGCCGTATCTCGGCTTCGGGGGCGGTGCCGCAACGGTGAAGCTGGACAGTGGCACGGGTAATGACGACGACAATGTGTGGGCCTACCAGTTCAAAGCCGGTGTTGCCTACTCGCCCGTTACGATGCCGAACCTGGACCTGACGCTGGGCTATCGCCTGCTGGGGACGACGGATGCCACCATCAATGGCGTGGATCTGGAAGGCATCATGTCGCACAGCGCAGAAGTGGGCGCACGCTTCAACTTCTAAAATTTAGTAGCATCTTGACGCACCCTGTGGTGTAGAAGTGATGAGCCGGATGGGCACGCTTCGTTACCACAGGGTGTTTTCATTTCGGCCGTTTGCATATCGGAGTGATGCATGCCCCAGGAAGCAGTGCAGGCCCATGGCGTGGGCGAAACGGACAGCGCTTTTTACCCCAACCAGGTGAATTACCGGCCGTTGACGCCGATATCCTTCCTTGAATGGGCCGCCACCGTGCACCCGGACCATGTGGCCCTGGTGGATGGCCAGGCCCAGTATGATTATGCCGAGCTTTATGAGCGCAGTTGCCGCCTGGCGGGTGCCCTGCATGCGCTGGGCGTGGAAGAAGGGCAGGTGGTGGGGGTGATGTCTCCCAACACAGCGATGATGGTGGAGGCGCATTATGCCATCCCCATGCTTGGGGCGGTGATTGCCACGATCAACCCCCGGCGCGATGTGGAGACGCTGGCCTATCTGCTGGGGCATAGCGAGGCGAACGTGGTGCTGGTGGATTACAGCTGCCTTGGCAGGCTGAATGAGGCGATCGCCTTGCTGGCGCGTCCGCCCGCGGTGATTGTGGCGGGGATGCCGAAGGCCAAGAAGGGCAAGAACACTAAAATTCGCGATTATGAGACATTTGTGATGAGCGGCTCGGCGAATTTTCGCGCGGTGGGCCCGCATGACGAGTGGCAGTCCATCGGGCTGAATTATACGCAGGGCACGGAAAGCGCGCCGAAGGGCGTTTTGTATCATCATCGCGGCGCGTATCTGGATACGCTGGCCAATGTCGTCAGCGGTGGCATGGGGCGTGACACGGTGTATCTGTGGACGCTGCCGATGTTCCGCGCCCACGGCTGGTGCCATGTATGGTCGGTGGCGGCGGTGGCAGGCACGCAGATCTGCCTGCCTTCGCTGGATGTGGTGGATGATATCATCGCGCTTATCAAGCACCATAAGGTGACGCATATGGGCGGCAAGCGTGGGCTGCTGGCCTGGCTGGCCGAGCGGGTGAAAGGCAAAAAACTATCCCAGCCGGTGGTGCTGGAGGTGGTGGATGACGGGTATAACCCTGCCGATATCGAGATTCTCAAGAAAGCCGGTTTCAAGATTACGCTGCTTTACGGCATGACGGAGACCTACGGCCCGGCGGCAATCTGCCAGTTCAGTGAGAATAAGCAGGAAGGGCTGCGTGCGCATACCTCGGCGCATTATCCCACGCTTGACCGGCTTGAGCTGATGCACCCGGACACGATGAAGCCCGTACCGCTGGACGGCAAAAGCGTGGGTGAGATCATGATCCGCGGTAATACGGTGTTCAAGGGCTATTACAAGGACCCGGCGGCGACGAAGCGCGCCTTCCGCGGGGGGATGTTCCATACGGGCGATATGGGGGTGATCCATCCGGACGGGCATGTGGAAATCACCACACGGCGCGGACAGGACAGCAAGCACGGTTTCAGCCTGCCCGCCTGGCTGGAGAAGCTGGAGGCGGAGGCATCCGAGCGGGCCATCCGTGCCGTGGTGCTGGAGATACCGGGTAATTTACGTCAAGATGATGTGCGCTATGCGTTGTTTGTGGATGCGGGCGACAGCGATATCAAAACCAAGAAATCCTTCCAGAAATGGCTCGATGAGCGATTGAAGGAAAGTGAGCGCGACATGCTGGCGCTGCATATGGTGAATGAAATTCCCCTGACGGAAGACGGGGATGTGATGCGCTATCGCTTGCTGGATCACTTGAGGTAGATATGGAATATCGTGAATTAGGACGGACTGGCCTGAAGGTCAGCGCCATTTGCCTGGGCACCATGACCTGGGGCGAGCAGAACACGGAAGCCGAAGCACACCAGCAGATGGATTACGCGCTGGAGCGCGGGGTGAATTTCTGGGATGCCGCCGAGATGTATCCCGTGCCGCCGAAGGCGGAGACGCAGGGGCGCACCGAGCAATATATCGGCAGCTGGCTAGCGAAAAGCGGTAAGCGCGATAAGGTGATCATCGCTACTAAAGTTACCGGACGCAGCCAGGGGTTTGAGTATCTTGGCCGGGGTGAGACGCGGTTGAGCCGCGCGCATATCAAATTAGCGGTGGAGAATAACCTGAAGCGGCTGCGGACGGATTATATCGACCTGTACCAAATGCACTGGCCGGACCGGACGACCAATTATTTCGGCCAGCTTGGCTACCGGCATGTGGAAGATAAGGATGTCATCGATCTGGAGGAGAGCCTTGGGGCGATGGCAGAGCTGATGGCGGAAGGGAAAATCCGCCATGTGGGGCTTTCCAACGAAACGCCGTGGGGCGTGATGCATGCGTTGAAGCTGGCGGAGACAAAAGGGCTGCCGCGCGTGGCTTCGGTGCAGAACCCGTATAACCTGCTCAACCGCAGTTACGAGGTGGGGCTGGCGGAAGTGTCCATCCGCGAGCAGTGCGGGCTGCTGGCTTATTCGCCGCTGGCATTCGGCGTGCTTTCGGGGAAATACCTGAACGGGCAACGGCCGCCGAAGGGGCGCATCACGCTGTTTGCGAGGTTTCAGCGCTACAATAACCCGCTGGCGGAAAAAGCGACGGCGGCTTACGCGGCGATTGCCAAAAAGCACGGGCTGGACATGGCGCAAATGGCGCTGGCCTATGTGACGCAGCAGCCGTTTGTGACGAGCAACATCATTGGCGCGACGACGATGGAGCAGCTGAAGAGTAATGTCGACAGCATGGACCTGCGCTTGAGCCCCGAAGTGCTACAAGATATTGAGGTTGTACAGGTTCAAATACCTAACCCTTGTCCTTAAGTGATTGAAATGCTAGTTTGCACTCCATCAAGAAACAGGTGAGGGGCGTATGAAACTAGCTGTTCTTCGTGAGCGAAAAGCCGGAGAAAAACGCGTCGCCGCCACGCCGGAGACCATCAAGAAATACATCGCGCTGGGTTGCAGCGTGACGGTGGAGGCCGGGGCCGGAGAGGGTTCCAGCATCAGCGATGAGGCGTTCAAGGCGACAGGCGCCAGCATCGGCAGCGCCAAGGGTGCGGATATTATACT
This sequence comes from bacterium, assembly GCA_016124905.1. Lineage (NCBI taxonomy): Bacteria > bacterium. The sequence goes on along the minus strand of WGMV01000002.1, from coordinate 82,025 downwards.
GGCGGTGCAGAAGCCGGATGCGTCGCAGGTTTCAGCCGGGGCATTGTTGATTGCGCTGCTATCGCCGCTGGAAAATCCCGGTATTGCGGCAGAATATGCGAAGCTGGGGGTGAATGCCTATGCGATGGAGATGATTCCGCGCATTTCACGCGCGCAGGCGATGGATGCGCTTTCCTCGCAGAGCAACCTTGCGGGTTATAAGGCGGTGGTGGATGCGGCCAGCATGCAGGGGCGCGCATTGCCTATGATGATGACGGCGGCAGGAACGGTGGCGCCGTGCAAGCTGCTGGTGCTGGGCGCCGGTGTGGCGGGGCTGCAGGCGATTGCAACCGGGCGCAGGCTTGGGGCGGTGGTGTCTGCCTTTGATGTGCGGCCTGCGGTGAAGGAGCAGGTGCAAAGCCTGGGGGCCAGTTTTGTGGATGTGCCGGCCGACCCGAATGAATCGGCCGAGACGAGCGGCGGTTATGCGAAAGAGATGAGCGCGGGCTATCAGAAGCGCCAGAAGGATGCGCTGCTGCAGGCGGTGCAGGGCGTGGATATTATTGTGACTACGGCGCTGATTCCCGGCAAGCCTGCGCCGAAGCTGATCAGCAAGGAGATGGTGGCGGCGATGGCGCCGGGCGGCATCATCATGGACCTGGCCGCGCCGGCTGGGGGTAACTGCGAAGTGACGCAGCCGGGCAAGGTGATTACCCACGGAACTGTCACGGTTGTGGGGGAGTTGAACATGGCCTCGCGCGTGGCGGTGGATGCATCACGGCTTTATGCGAAGAACATTCAGAACCTTTTGCAACTTATTTTAAAGAAAGAAGAAAAAGGCACTGTGCTTAACCTGAATCTGGAAGACCAGATCATCAAGGATGCGTTGCTGACGCTGGATGGCAAGGTGCTGCAGGAGCGGTTTGCCCATGCCAAGATGGAGGCGCCGAAGGCTGTGGATAAGTCTGTGACTGCTGCCAAAAAGGCGGCTCCTGCCAAAAAGGCACCAGCGGTAAAGGCCAAACCCGTGAAAGCTAAGGCGGCGGTGAAGGTTGCGGCGAAATCTACCAAGAAAAAAGGGAGATAGGCATGAATATGGATGAGGTGAGTCAACAGGCGGGGGCCTTGGCGGATCAGGCCAGGAACCTGGCCGAGCAGGCATCGATGATCTCCTCTCAGCAGGCGTTCATGGCGGGGCCGAGCATGTTTGTGATCAGCCTCACGATTTTTGTGCTGGCCTGTTTCGTTGGCTATTACGTGGTGTGGAAGGTGACGCCCGCGCTGCATACGCCGCTGATGGCGGTGACCAATGCGATTTCGGGCATCATCATTGTGGGGGCGATGATTGCGGCGGGCATGAAACATGTGGACGTGGGCGGTGAGTCGCTTTCCGGCACGCTGGGCTTCTGGGCGGTGCTTCTGGCATCCATCAATATCTTCGGCGGTTTCTTAGTTACGCAGCGTATGTTGCAGATGTTCAAGAAAAAAGCGGTGGCGGACACCAAAGGCAAAGGGGCGTAGCATGGTCAATTTCATTGCACTGGCCTATCTGCTTTCAGGGGTGTTGTTCATCTTATCGCTGAAGGGGTTGAGCTCACCCGCGGCGGCGCGTCGTGGAAACCTGTACGGCATGGCGGGGATGGGCATTGCTATCCTTACCACGCTGCTGATCCCGAGCGTGCAGAGCTATGGAATGATGTTTTTTGCCATCATCATCGGCGGGACGATTGGGGCCATTACGGCGGCGAGGATTGCCATGACGGCGATGCCGCAGCTGGTGGCTGCATTCCATTCGCTGGTGGGGCTGGCGGCAGTGCTGGTGGCGAGCGCGGCTTATTTCGCACCGGCATCCTACGGCATTGCGGAGGCTGGCAGTATTTTCATCAGCAGCCGTATTGAGATGGCGCTTGGGGTGTTTATCGGGGCGATTACCTTCACCGGGTCGGTGATTGCGTTTGGTAAGCTGCAGGGGTTGATTTCGGGCAAGCCGCTGCGTTTTATTGGGCAGCATAAGCTGAATGCCATGCTGGGGCTTGGCTCGCTTGGCGTGCTGATTCTGTTTGTGATGACGCAGCAGCCCTTGTTCTTTCTGGTGCTGATTGCGCTGGGGCTGGCGCTGGGCGTGCTGCTGATCATGCCGATCGGCGGGGCGGACATGCCGGTGGTGGTGTCAATGCTCAATTCCTATTCCGGCTGGGCGGCGGCGGGCATCGGGTTTACGCTGCATAATCATTTGCTGATTATCACTGGTGCGCTGGTGGGGGCGAGCGGGGCGATCCTCAGTTACATCATGTGCAAGGCGATGAACCGTTCCATTGTTAATGTGCTGTTGGGCGGGTTTGGTGCCACGGCGGCGGCTGGCGCGGCAGCCGCGCATGAAGACCGCAACGTGAAAAGCGGCAGCGCGGATGACGCGGCCTTTATCATGAAGAATGCGCGTTCGGTCATCGTGGTGCCGGGCTATGGCATGGCGGTGGCGCAGGCGCAGCATGCCGTGCGCGAGATGGCGCAGGAACTGGAGAAGGCGGGCGTGCAGGTGCGTTATGCCATCCACCCGGTGGCGGGGCGCATGCCGGGGCATATGAACGTGCTGCTGGCCGAGGCGAACGTGCCCTATGACCAGGTGTTTGAGCTGGAGGAGATCAACCGTGATTTCGCCAATACGGATGTGGTGTATGTGATCGGGGCGAATGACATCACCAACCCGGCGGCGAAGAGCGATCCGGCCAGCCCGATTTACGGGATGCCAATTTTGGAAGTGGAGAAGGCGGCGACGGTGCTGTTCATCAAGCGCGGGATGTCTGCTGGTTATGCGGGGGTGGAGAATGAGCTGTTCTTCCGCGATAACACGATGATGCTGTTTGGCGATGCGAAGAAGATGACCGAGGAAGTGGTGAAAGCGCTTCAACATTTGTAATTAATTAGGATTATGATGATTGATTCACTTGAAATTTGTGCAGGTGCTGGAGGTCAGGCTTTAGGGCTTGAAAGAGCAGGATTTAGCCATGTTGGTTTGGTGGAAATTGAACATCAGGCATGCCAGACATTAACTTTAAATCGTCCGAACTGGAATGTGGTTCAGGGGGATCTAAAGGCGTTTGATGGAAGAGGGTATAAAGGAATTGCTCTTTTGTCTGGTGGTGTTCCTTGCCCGCCTTTTTCTATGGCTGGTAAACAATTGGGTCGGGAAGATGAGAGGGATTTGTTTCCTGAGGCTTTAAGGTTGGTAGATGAGTGTCGTCCTAAAGTAGTGATGCTTGAGAATGTTAGAGGATTGCTGGATTCGTGCTTTGATGATTATCGGGCAAAGCTTCTGTATTCGTTGAGTAAGCTGGGTTATGTTGCTGAATGGCGGTTGATGAATGCATCGGACTTTGGTGTGCCTCAATTAAGACCCAGGGTGGTTATTGTTGCTATACAAAAAAATTTATCAGATTGTTTTGTATGGCCAGAGTATCTTTTGGATCGCCCACCTACTGTTGGCGAAGCGCTTTTTGACTTAATGATTGAAAATGGCTGGAAAGGTGCGAAGCGCTGGCGTGAGATTGCGTGTGATATTGCGCCAACATTAGTTGGTGGGAGTAAAAAGCATGGCGGCCCTGATCTGGGGCCAACCAGAGCAAAAAAAGCTTGGGCCTCTATAGGAGTGGATGGGCATGGTATTGCAGATTCAGCTCCTGCTGCAGATTTTGTAGGCACACCGCGGCTTACAGTAAAAATGGCAGCTAGAATACAAGGCTTCTCAGATGATTGGTGTATTTCTGGTAAAAAAACAGCTGCTTATAGGCAGGTTGGAAATGCTTTTCCTCCTCCCGTTGCCGAAGCGGTTGGCCGACAGATTCGGCGTGCCTTGGAAATAGCTGCATCTCGATATAACCGTAAAAGTGCGTAGTATGGAAAGTGTGAGCCGTCAAAAAGGAGCGAGGGCTAAGTTAAGAGCACATTTTCTTGCTAATTTAGGCCGGGTTATGAAGGCCGATGAATTGAGAGAAGTCGCTGGAAATATTAGCGAATGGGCTAGGCGAGTACGTGAGTTGCGTACAGAAGAAGGATATTTAATTCTTACCCATAATGACAGGAGTGAGCTTAAACCTGGAGAGTATTTGCTTGAAACACCGAAACCTCAGCCTGCATTTGAGCGTGCTATTTCAAAAGAAACAAGAGCATACGTCTTAGATAGAAATGGTTTTACATGTCAAATGTGCGGTGCGGTGGCTGGTGAGCCACATCCATATGATCCTACTAGAAAAACGCGACTTCATATTGGTCATATTATCGATAAAAGCAAAGGCGGTGCCGATGATTCTGGCAATTTGCGTGCAATATGTTCAGTTTGTAATGAAGGTGCGCAAAATGCAACCTTAGTTAGGCCAGATTTAAAACAGCTGCTTATTCAATTGAGGCGAGCATCTACAGCTGACCAGCTGGAAGCCTTAAAATGGCTTATTTCTAAATTTCCGCTTCAAGCAGAAGAGAAATTAAAAACTAGAGATTTGTAGTAAATAATAAAAAAGCCGGGCGATTGCCCGGCTTTTCTTTTGGATAAAGTCCTAACGATTTAGGATTCTTTTTCCTTGCGCTTGCGCTCAATTTTGCGCCAGCGGCGGAGAGCTTCGGCCTGTTCACGAACGCGCTTTTCAGACGGCTTTTCGTGGTGGCGACGCATTTTCATCTCGCGGAAGACGCCTTCGCGTTGCATTTTCTTCTTCAATGCACGCAGCGCCTGGTCGACGTTGTTATCGTGTACGCTAACTTCAACCAAGGTAAATACCCCCTTCCGGCGAATTTCTAGAATGACAAGGACTCGCTTGATAGCAACATGCATGGTAATATGCAAATGTTAAATATCCGGGACACGAGCCGTAAGGATAGAAAAATGAAGGAATTAGCGGAAGAAAAGGCCAGATTTCTTGATGCTTTGTGCGCAGAGGTGCCTTTTAGCGGCTGGAGCCGGGAGAGCATGAAACGCGCCGGGGAGGCCTCCGGGGTTGATGAATTCACCCAATATCGGCTGTTTCCCGGTGGTGAAAGCGAGGCGCTGGAGGCGTTTCAGGAGATGCTGGATGAGGCGATGGTGGCGGCTATTCATGCGGATAAGGAGTGGGCGAAGCGAAAAATCCGCGACAAGATCGCCCAGGCGGTGCTGTACCGGCTGGGGGCGATATCGGCCTATAAGGAAGTGATCCGCCGCGCGGTGGCCTATTACAGCCTGCCGACCCACTGGGCGGAGGCGACCAAGCGGCTGTATAAAACCGTGGATGCCATGTGGTATGAGGCGGGCGATACGGCGACGGATTATAATTTTTACACCAAGCGGCTGCTGCTGGCGGGGGTTTATAGCAGCACGCTGATGGTGTGGCTGGAAGACCAGAGCGAGGATGCGGAGGAAACGAGGGAGTTTCTGATGCGGCGCATCGATAATGTGATGAGCATCAATAAGCTGAAGGCGAAGCTGCCGGGGTTTATGCAGATGGGGCGGAATAAGTAAGGCCATGAGGGATGGCACCTGGATTCCCGGGTCGCTTCGCGCCCGAGAATGACGGCTTTATCTAGCCTCAAGCCTTGCTAGGAAAGCTAAGAAGCGGTGATGGCGGCTAGAGCAGTTCCGTCACGTGGCCCATTTTGCGGCTGGGTTTGGCTTCATGTTTGCCGTAGAGGTGCCATTTGGCGCTGGGGTTTTTCAGCCAGGTTTCCCATTCGTTGATGTTATCGCCCAGCAGATTGGTCATGCGGGCGGGGCGGAGAATGGAGACATCGCCCAGCGGGAGGTTGCAGACGGCGCGGATATGCTGCTCGAACTGGCTGGTGACGCAGGCATCCAGTGTCCAATGGCCGGAATTATGCGGGCGGGGCGCCATTTCATTGACCAGGATGTCGCCCGTTTCGGTGACGAACATTTCCACGGCCAGGATGCCTTCGAGTTCCACGGCATCGGCAATGGTGAGGGCGATTTCCTGCGCGCGTTTCTCCACATGGTCGGGAATGCCCGCGGGTACGATGCTCTGATGCAGGATGTGGTGGCGGTGGATGTTGTGGGCGATGGGGAAGCACTTGGTCTCGTGCCGGTTGCGGGCCACGATGGCAGAGATCTCGCGCTCGAACTTCACCATGCCTTCAAGGATGGCATGGCGCTGGCCGATGGTGTTCCAGGCTTCCTCGGCTTCCGTGATATGTTTGATGGTGGCCTGGCCCTTGCCGTCATAGCCTGATTCGGAGCTTTTCAAAATGGCGGGGGTGCCGATGGTTTTCAGGGCTTCCAGCAGGATCGGCAGGTTGTTGACCTCCGCGAAGGGGGCGGTGGCGATGTTGAGGGACTGGAAGAATTGCTTCTCGCGCAGACGATGCTGACTGATGTGGAGCAGTCGCCAGCCGGGGCGCATGGGGCGCAGGTTGGCAAGGAAGCCGACCGTGTCGGCGGGGATATTCTCAAATTCCAGGGTGATGAGGTCCACGCTTTCGGCAAAGCGCTGCAGGGCTTCGTGGTCGTCATAGGCGGCGGCGGTGCCGAAACGGGCGACCTCGAAAGCGGGTTCATCCGCCTGAGGGGAATAGATGTGACAGTGATAGCCCATACGGGCGGCGGCCATGGCGGACATGCGGCCCAACTGGCCGCCACCGAGAATGCCGATGGTGCCGCCGGGTTTCAGCATATTATTTGGACGAGGGATGGAGGGCGACGCTTTCCGTCTGCTTCGCACGCCAGGATTTGAGTTTGGTGGAGAGCGCTTTGTCGTTCAGCGCCAGGATGGAGGCAGCAAGAAGGGCTGCGTTTTTGGCGCCCGCCTCACCGATGGCCAGCGTGCCGACGGGGACGCCGCCGGGCATCTGCACGATGGAAAGGAGACTGTCCATGCCGCTGAGGGCCTTGCTTTGCACGGGCACGCCGAGCACGGGCAAATGGGTGAGGGAGGCGACCATGCCCGGCAGATGGGCAGCGCCGCCGGCACCGGCGATGATGGTTTTCACGCCGTTTTCTTCGGCTTTCTGGGCAAATTCCACCATGCGCAGGGGGGTGCGGTGGGCGGAGACGATGCTGCTTTCAAAGCTCACGCCGAGCTCTTCCAGTATTTTGGCGGCGTGGGAGAGGGTTTCCCAGTCGCTTTGACTGCCCATGATAATGGCGACGTCGCTCATGTGGAAGGACTCCGAAATGTGAGGGAGGTCTTATACCGAGTTTATACGGCCTAGGCAATGATATCGGGCGTAAGCTGCGAGCGCAGGCGGGCGATTTCGTCCTTCAGGGCCAGTTTTTCCTTTTTCAGGCGCTGGATGGTCAGCATGTCCGGCACGGCCTGGGACATGAGATCATCGATTTTCAGATCCACGCGACGGTGCTGAGCTACGGCGTGGTCGAGTTCTTTTTGTATTTCCTTATCTACCTGACCCACGTGAGTACCCTTAAATATGCTGAAGCTGGCATTATTACGGCTGAATTCTTTCCAGCCGATTAATGGAGACGTGTGTTTTATGCAATAGCCCTTTGCTCCGATGGAACGTGTTGAGAGGAAGAAACGGGCTGTTGCTTCTTAAGTGGCTCGCTTTGCTCATATACTAAATCGGCAGATGCGACCGGTCGCGGTAGGTGAGCATGGCCAGCCCGCCACACAGGGCGGCCAGCATGATGTAGGCCGCCAGCGCGCCGATGCCGTAATGGTTCATGAGCCAGAGACTGACGATGGGCGCAGTGCCGCCGAAACTGGCTGCGGCGATGTTATAGGCCAGCGACATGCCCGTGCAACGCACACGGGTGCTGAAGAGCTCCACCAGCAGAGCGGGCACGGGGCCGAGTTGAAGGCCGACCATGGCACAAAAAATAAGCTGGGCGATGGTGACCTGCATGACATCGCCCTGCTGCATCCACTGCATGAGCGGGTAACTGAACAGCAAAAACAGGACAGGTGGAATCAGCAGGGTTTTGCGGCGGGTGAAGCGGTCCGACAGCCAGCCGGAAAGGGGGACCATCAGCAGCATGGAGAACATGCAGAGGCTGTTGATGGTGATGGCCTGTTTCATGTCCAGGCCGAGATGGTCCTTATTGAACCCGATGAAATAAACGCAGCCCATGTAAAAGGGCATGGTGACGAGGAAATAGACGCCCACACCCTGGAGCAGGGGTTTGATATGCCGGGTGAGGACCTCGGTCAGCGGGCGTTCGGAAAGGAGGCCTTCGGCAAGGGCTTGTTCGTAGACGGGGCTTTCGTCGCACTGGTGGCGGATGTAGAAACCAGCCAGGCCGATGAAGATGCCGAGGATGAAAGGAATGCGCCAGCCCCAGCTTTCAAAGCTTTCGGTGGGCATGAGTTCGATAAAGAACCAGGCGACGAGGGAACCGGCAAGAAAGCCAAGCACGAGGCTGGCCATGGCGGCGCTGCCGACGAGGCCGCGTTTTTCCGTGGGGCCGTGTTCCACCATGTAGGTGATGGCGCCGCTGAATTCCCCGCCGAGGGAAAGGCCCTGGATGATGCGGATGAGCGTGAGTAGGACAGGCGCGAGTAGGCCGATCTGCGCATAGGTGGGCATGAGGCCGATGGCGCCGCTGCAGGCGGCCATCAGTAGGATGGAAAGGGTCAGCGCCTTTCGGCGGCCATAGCGGTCCCCCAGCCAGCCGAAAAGGATGCCACCGAAGGGGCGGGCAATGAAACCGGCGGCAAAGGCGCCGTAGGTGGCCATCAATTGCAAGGTGGCGTCTTCACCCGGGAAGAAGAGCCTGCCGAGGATGACGGCCATTTGGCCGTAAAGAGCGTAGTCATACCATTCCAGCCCGTTGCCGATCATGCCTGAGAGCAGGGTTTTGCGAAGGGAGGAGGGCTGGCTCATCGGCGACGGTTGCTGCTGCTGCCGGAGAGCGAGCCGAGCAGGCCGCGCATCAGTTCGCGCCCGACGCTGCGGGCGACCTGGGTGGCCAGGCTGCGGGCGGCGGAGGTGGCGATCTGCTCCAGCGGTTTCTGCCAGGGGCTGGCCGGTGCGGATGTGCCGCGTGCGGTGACGGCCGGGGCGGCCTGCTGGGCACGGGCGGCAAGTCGCTCGTAGGCGGATTCGCGGTCGTTGGCGATTTCGTAGATGGAGAAATAGGGGCTTTGCTGGCGCATGGCCTGTTTGACGCCCGGGGCTGCGGGGCCGACGGTGGAAAGCGGCGGCAGCACGGTGCAGGTTTCCACCGGCTGCGGCGCGCCATCGGGGCCAAGGGTGGAAACCAGCGCCACGCCGACGGGCAGGGAGGTCAGGGCTTCCATCAGGTTGATTTCCGGATTGGGACGGAAGGTGGCAGCGGTTTTTTTGACCGATTCGGCATCCTTGGGCGTGAAGGCGCGCATGGCGTGCTGTACGCGGTTGCCGAGCTGGGCGAGGATGGCATCGGGCACATCGTCGGGGATTTGCGTGACGAAATACACGCCGACGCCCTTGGAGCGGATGATGCGCACGACCTGCTCGATCTTCTGAATGAGGGCGGGAGGCGTGTCGCGAAAGAGGAGATGGGCCTCATCGAAGAAGAGGGCCATTTTGGGTTTGGCGAGATCGCCGGCTTCGGGCAGGTTTTCGAACAGTTCGGCCAGGAGCCAGAGCAGGCTGGTGGCATACATGGCCGGTTTATTGACCAGGCTGCTGGCATCCAGCACGTGGATGTAGCCTTCGCCGGTGGGGGCGGCGCGGAGCAGGTCCATCACGTTGAGCGCGGGTTCGCCGAAGAAGGCGTCGCCGCCTTCGGACTTGAGCGGCATAAGCTGGCGCTGGATGGCGGCGACCGTTGCTTTGGCGGGGATGCTTGCCTGGGAGCCGACTTCCTTGAAATTCTCGATGATGTAGGCGGTCATCGCCTCCATGTCCTTAAGGTCGATGAGGGCGAGGCCTTCTTTGTCGGACAGATTGAAAATGGAATAGAGGGAGTTGAACTGCGCCTCCGACAGGTTGAGCAGCTTGGCGAGCAGAAGCGGGCCCAGCTCCGTCATGGTGGTGCGTAGCGGATGGCCCTCTTTGCCAAACACATCCCAGAACACGGTGGGGTAACCACGGAAAGGGTAGTTGGTGATGCTGAGGGATTCCAGGCGTTTGGCCACGGGAGGCGTCATGCCGCCGGGCTGGCTGATGCCGGAGAATTCGCCCTTGATATCGGTGATGAAGACGGGCACGCCGGCGGCGGAGAATTGCTTCGCCATGCGCTGAAGCGTCACCGTTTTGCCGGTGCCGGTGGCGCCTGCAATGAGGCCGTGACGGTTGGCGAAGCGCAGCGGCAGGGTGATGGGGTTTTTATCATTGTCGTAGCCGAAGAGGATTTCTTCCGCCGTGGCGGGGGAGGTGGCAAGCGCGGCCTGTGTCATTCGGTCTGTTCCTGTGTATGATCTCCATCGTGTTTACATGGTCTTACATGCTTCGGCAAACATCGTTTTTTCCAACATAAACGGAGGTGGGGCCGTTATATTGGAGCAAAGTTTCAGGCTGGTTGTTCATATGCTTGTGTTGAGAGGGATGGGCTGTATCTAGTGGTGGAAATGAACGGGCGAGCCAACGCAGGCAGCCGGATGTAAACCATGATTTTCAGGAGTTGATTATGATGAACGCGATGCCACAGATGATGAACAACATGATGAACGGTATGTCCAACATGATGAATGGCATGATGAACGGCATGATGCCGAACATGATGGGTGGCATGATGCCGATGAACTACATGAACATGATGCCGCAGATGATGAACGGCATGATGGGCCAGAACATGATGATGCCGATGATGATGCCGATGATGATGTGCGGCATGACCTGCGAAATGGCGCCGAACGGCATGATCTGCAAGATCAGCCCGATGGGCGGCATGACCATGGAAATGCTGAAAGAATGCTGCGACCGCATGAACAGCATGATGAAAATGGGCATGCCGGTGATGATGATGGCCAATGGCATGAACATGTGCTGCAACATGCCGGAAGGCAAGGCCGCAGCTAAGTCTGCCTAACTGGTGATTTATAGTTGTAAAAGGGCGCTGGATTTCCGGCGCCCTTTTTGTTTATCTGGCGATATGAGCAAACAGTCGCAGCGGAACCCGAATTTTCTGATCCTCGCCATCGCGCTGGCAGTGGGGTGGACGGCGCTGACTGTGTGGTGGGACAATTATCAGGCGGAGCAACAGGCGGTGGCGGAGCGGCAGGCGAAGTAGGCCCTAGCCGACCGGCTCGGCATAGACCATCACCAGGTACATGATGGCGGTGCCTTCGCCTATGTTGCGGTAGACGTGGTAGGCATCGGCCTGGAAGTGGATGGCGTCCTTCTCGCGCAGGCGGTAGGTCTCGCTGCCGACGTCGATTTCCACCTCGCCACGGGTGACGACGAGGTTCTCAATGGTGCCGGGGGCGTGGGCGTCGGCTTCCTCGCTCGCGCCTTCTTTCAGCTCCAACTCGTAGAACTCCACCTTGCGGCTTTCATCGTGCGGGAAGAGCGCGCGGGAGGAGAAGCTGCCATCCATGGAGGTGAGGATTTTGGCCTTGTCGGCACGAAGTACGCGGTTGCCCTGGGAGATATAGTCCGTATTCAGGGCGGAAAAGGGCACATCCAGCGCCTTGGAGACTTTCCAGAGCAGGCTGATGGTGGGGACGGATTTGCCGAGCTCGATCTGGCTCAGCATGGCGCGGCTGACGCCGGAGAGGGCGGCCAGACGTTCCAGCGAAAGACCCTGGCGCGTGCGCAGGCGGCGCAGGTTGGCGCCGATGGACAGGGCCAGTGCTTCCGTTTCATTCAATGGGGACGCGTTTTCCGTGGTAACGTGCGTATCTGAGGAGTGTGCCGCCGGTTTACGCGCCATGGGCTATCCGCCGTAGGGAAGCTGGCCCCAGATGGCGGGCAGCAGGGCTGCGGGCATGGCCATGGGGAGCACGACCCATACCGGCACCCAGCTGATGGGGGAGGCGGCGGCAGCCTGAGACGGCTGCGCGGGCGTGCGTTTCTGTTGATAACGGGAAAAATCAATCACTTGAGCTTGGGACATGTTCGTCTTCCGTGTTGTTCGGTATGCGTTGGTGCATATCCGTTATATTGGATATCTATACATTATCTTGGAACGCGCTGCAACAAAAAACCCTGCGGAGAGGGATTCCGCAGGGTTGGTTGCGGCTATTCAGCCGGTGGAGGTGGGGCGGTTTCCCCTTCCGGGCCGCCATGTGGCGGTGGAGCTTCGCCATCGGGGCCTTCACCTGGAGGGGGAGGCGGCGGGCCATCGTGCCCATGCGGGCCCGGGCCGTGCGGCGGAACAGGCGGGCGGCGCAACAGATCGGCCAGAACGGCGCGGTCGCTGGCGGGCCAGGTTTTGGCCAGTTCGGCAATACGGTTGGCCAGTTTATCCTTGCGGGCGCGGTAGATGGAACCGACCTTGTCGAGCTGGGCACGGTAAGCAGCTTCGTCGAATGTTTCAGCCTTGAGGATGTCGGTCACTTTTTCGCGTTCCTTGCGCACGGTTTCGCGCATGGCACGTCCATCCTCCTTCATTTCCTCCATGATTTTTTCCACCTCCTGCCGCTTTTCGGGGGAGAGGCGGGCCAGTGCGGCTTCCTCAAGCGGAGGCGGGGGCGGTGGCGGGCCGAACTTATGCAGGGACTGGCCCAGAATAAAGCCAACCAGCAGCACGTTCAGCAGAACGGAACCGAGGATGATGAATTTGATTTTGGTGTTCATAGCGTTTCCCCCTCATCGTAAAGCGTATCGTAAAAAGCGGTTTTCTGCACGGCATCCGTGCCGCCGGTGATGCTGACCGACGTGTTGACGGTGCCCAGACCCAGCATCAGGCCGATGGCCATGGCACTGGCGAGCGCATAGGCGGGCCTTGGCGTGAAGCATTCCGCCAGCAGCTGCCACAGCGTGGCGGGCGTGGGCATGCGGCGCTGCTGCGGCAGGGAAACGGCCGCGTGGATGATGCGGTCTTCCAGCTCATGACGGTAAGGAAACAGCGCGCGCTTGTTGAGAAACGCATCCAGATCATCGTGGCGTTCATGCGGCTTCATAGGTGCCTCCCGGTTCGGTGGTGGGCAGGGAAGCGGATGCGCTTCCCGCATGGGTGAGTTTGCTTTTCAGGGTCGCTTTTGCGCGCATCAGAAGCGATTCCAGCGCCTTGGGGTTGATTCCCATGATGCTGGCGGCTTCCTTGTTGCTGAGCTTTTCATAAAAGCACAGGTTTAGCGCTGTTTGCTGGCGTTCGGGCAGGGCGCGGATCTCGGTTTCCAGCATGCGTTGCTGCTGCTTGATGGAAAGAGCCTCGTCCTGAAGGGTGATGCTGTCGTCGGCCATGTCGAAATTCTCAAGTAATGGCAGGGGTTTTTTGCGTTTCAATTCATCCAGGCACTGGTTGAGAACCAGCCGGTAGAACCAGGTGGTGAACTGCGCATTGCGGTCAGGCTGCCAAATGTCGGGCTTCTGCCAGAGCTTGATGAAGGCTTCCTGAACAATGTCTTCCGCTTCGTCGCGGTTGCCCAAGGTGCGGTAGGCAAGCGCGTAGAAACGTTTGGTGTGGCGGCGCACCAGGACGCCGAAGGCGTGCTGGCTTCCCTCCCGGATATGCTCCAGAAGTTCCGCGTCGGGTTTATCGGTCCAGGCTGTGTGCATGTGTGGCCTATGTATGGGAGTGGCATAGTCTACAGCCTCGTGTGGCAATTGGTATATGAAATCCATAGGAATATGTCTTCATATCGGGGTAGCACGCCCCCTTCCGGAGAAAGAGGCGGCCGTCGAGCACTTAGTTGGCGGGAGGTGCGTCAGGGGCGTCGCCCTTGTCCGCATGCTTGCCGAATTTTCCACCGGGACGGTGCATGCCGGGGTGGGGCATGGCATCGGCCAGGGTCTTGCGTTCATCCTGCGTGAGCTTGCTGGCGAGATCGGCCATGGCCTGCTCGCGTTTTTCCATTTCCTGATTGCGCAGGGCGGCCAGCTGTTTGTGCTTGGCGAGGTAGGCGGCTTTGTCGAATGTCGGCGCGACCATGATGGCTTTGAGCTCATCATGCAGCTTTTTCATCTGCTCGTGGGAGGCCTTGCCTTGCTCGTGCATGGATTTAAAGGTGTTTTCCACCAGTTCGCGCTTGGATTCTGGCAATTTAGCCAGGGCCTCCTTCATATGCGACGGCGGGCCGTCATGCTTTGCATCATCGGCGGCAAGGGCCATGCCGCTGGTGGCGAGGGCGACAAGCATGGCGGATGTGGTGAGTAATTTACGCATGGTCTACTCCTAATAGCGTTAGAGACAATCTGTGCTCTTCACCCATTATTACGACCCGTGGGGTGGAACCCTTCGTTCGGATGAGGGAAAATGGGTTCAACGTAAGGTTGATGTTGAATAGCGACGAAAAATCAGCATAATAGCCGCTTCTTCTTTTTAAGGCTTCGCAGAAAGCCGCGCTTATTGTCAGGGAGTTTTATGCGCGGATGGATGCATTTATACCGTTTTGAAACAGGCTGGCCTGCGTTTTCACACGGATTTTTGATATCAAATTTACTATCATTCTGTTTAGTATCGATAAATCCATGCCGCTTATTCAAGTGCGGTGGTGGTGTGCAAGGATATGCGGATGGCTGAACGGCAACCAGCGGCATCGGCGGATGCGGAGAGCATGCTTTACAGGCATGGCGGGAAAATTGCCGTTCTCATGATCAGTTTTTTTGCCGTTATTCTGGTGATGGCGTTTAACGAACAGGCACGCCTGCTGGAAAACGCGCGTCATCTGGTGGAGCATGGGTATGAGGTTTCCTCGCAGATCGATAAGCTTCACGGGCAGTTGATGGATGTGCATGCCGGGGTGCATGCCAAGGCGGTGGATATGGCCACCGCAAGGCCGCCAGCCAGCCAGCTGAATGTTGATGTGCCGGAGGAGGATATCAAGGCCTCCATCGGGCGTTTGCAGGGCATGGTGTCAGACAATGCCATGCAGCAGGAAAACCTGGAAGCATGGGAAGCGGCGATACTCGATTATCTGGACCATGTAAAAGCGCATGAGCAGGAAGAGGAGCTTTTGCTTTCGCAGCCCTATCATCAGAAGGCGCGCAAGCTGATTGCCCATTCCAGCCAGCAGATGCAGCGCATGAAACAGGAGGAAAATGCCCTGCTTCAGCGGCGCATCCGGCTGGATAACGAACATGAGCGACGCAACAGGCTGCTGATGTTCGGCACGGTGGTGCTTTTTTATGTGAGCATGATTGCCGCGATCTGCACGGTGATGCATCACTGGCGCAAGGCGCGGCGCATGGAACGGCAGGCATATGAGCATTCTGTCGAGACGGCCCGCTCGCGCGCGTTTCTGAAAAACATCCTTGATCACGTGCCAGACCCTATTTTTGTGAAGGACAGCCAGCATCGCTTCATCGACGGAAACAAGGCGCTGTGGCAGCTGATGGGAAGGGCGGAAGAAGAGGTACTGGGCAGGACGGATTATGATTTCTTTCCGGAAAACCAGGCGGATATTTTCTGGCAGAAAGACGAACTGGTGCTGAATACGGGCCAATCCAACATCAATATCGAAACCCTGACGGACGCAGCGGGTGAACATCATACGCTGTCCACCAAGAAGGCCAGTTTTACCATGCCGGACGGAACGCCAGTGCTGGTGGGCGTGATTCGGGACATCACGGAATTGCGGCGCATGCAGGAGCAATTGAAGGAAAGCGACGAACAACGCCTCAAGGCTATTATGGACCATTGCGGCATGCCGGTTTACATCAAGGACCTGGATGGCCGTTACCTGCAGCTGAACCGGAGCTTTCTGGAGCTCGGCGATTTTGATGAGAGCGCGTTGCTCGGGAAAACGGATTACGACATTTTTGCCCCACGATATGCCGATGCTTTCCGGGAAAACGACCTGCAGGTGCAGCGACAGCGATCGGCCATGGAGTTTGAGGAAGTCGCCCCGCAAGCGGATGGCGACCATACCTATGTGACGGTGAAGTTTCCGCTGTATGACGCCGTGGGGCAGCTTTACGCCATCTGCGGTATTTCCACCGATGTTACGGAGCGCAAGCGCATGGAAGCGAAGCTGTTGCGCTATACTCACGAACTGGAGCGCAGCAATCAGGAGCTGGATGATTTCGCCTATATCGCCTCGCATGATCTCAAGGAGCCGCTGCGTGGGCTGTTCAACCATGCCTCCTTTCTGATGGAGGATTACACCGACAAGCTGGACGAGGACGGGGTTCACCGTTTGCAGCGGCTTTCGCAATTGTGTCAGCGCATGGAAAACCTGGTGAACGACCTGCTTTATTTCTCCCGCCTTGGGCGCACTCAGCTTGCCATACAGGAAGTAAACCTGAACGCGGTGGTGGATGAGATAACCCAGATGATGGAAAGCACGTTGAAGGAACGCAAAGCCAAAATAGTAGTTCCGCGTGAACTGCCCCGGATGACATGCGACCGGCCGCGCATGACGGAGGTGTTTCGCAATCTCATTACCAATGCGGTGAAATATAACGACAAGAAGGCGCCCAAGGTGGAGATCGGGTTTCTCGACGAGCCGGATATGGCAGGCGGTAGGGCAGCCACAGTGTTTTACGTAAAGGATAACGGGCTGGGCATTGATCCCGGGTTTCATCAGGAAATATTTCGCATCTTCAAACGGCTTCAGCCCGCTGGTTCGGGCGAGGTTTCCGGTACGGGCGTGGGGCTGACCTTTGTTAAAAAAATCGTGGAGCGTCATGGCGGGCGCATCTGGCTTGAATCACAGCCCGGCAAGGGCAGCAGCTTTTTCTTCACCATCCTTCAGGGAGACGCGGCATGACCGAGCGGAACAAAAACGTGCAAAGCATCCTGCTGGTGGAGGATAACCCCGACGATTACGAGGCCACGATGCGCGCCTTTAAAAAAGCCAGCCTCTATAACCCGGTGGACTGGGCGCAATCCGGCCAGCAGGCGCTGGATTTTCTGAAACACAGCGCCGGAAAGGGGCAGGCACTGCCCGGGCTTGTGCTGCTTGATCTCAACATGCCCGGTATGGACGGGCGCCAGACCTTGCATCACATCAAGCAGGACAAGTCGCTGAAGCGCGTGCCGGTAATCATTCTCACCACATCGGACGACGAACGTGATGTGGAGGCCTGTTATCAGATGGGCGCGAATACGTATGTGCAGAAGCCGGTGAGTTTTGAAGGGCTGATTGAGGCCATCAAGCGGCTGAAGGAATACTGGTTTGAAATCGCCTTATTACCCAAGGAGGCACGCCATGACTGAAACACTCAGCATCCTGGTAATTGACGATAATGAGGATGACCGCCTGCTTTATCGCCGTACACTGCAGAAAAGCGCGTATGCGCGTTATCAGCTCACGGAAGCCGAGCGCGGCGAGGAAGGGTTTGATATGCTGAAGGAGCAGGCGTTCTCCTGCGTGCTGCTGGATTATTCACTGCCCGGGCGCAACGGGGTGGAGGTGCTTAAGCGCATCCGCAGCAAATATCCGTATTTACCCGTGGTGATGCTGACCGGGCAGGGAAACGAGACGCTTGCGGTGAGCGCCATCCGCGAAGGGGCGCAGAATTACATCACCAAAGGTTCGATCACCACGGAGACCCTGGAGCATGCCATTTTGGTGGCGATGAAATATTGCGCCATGCAGCAACGGGTGGACGAGCAGCATAATTCGCTGGAGATATTCGCCCGCGCCATGGCGCATGACCTGAAAGGGCAGCTTCGGATTGTGCATTCTTTTTTGAGCCTGCTCGGCAAACGGGAAAAGCTGACGGACAAGGGCAACGAATATCTTGGCAATATCCGCCGCGCGACGGATTACATGAGCATGCTGATTGAGACGGTCTATTTTTATACAAGGCTGGATACGACAGAGGCCGTGACCAAGGAAAGCTGCGACCTGAGCGACCTGTTACAGGAAGTGAAAGAGCGGCTCTCAACGCAGATAGCCGAGCGTGGCGCCACCATCAGCAGCAGCCCGCTGCCCCGGCTGGATGCCAACCGCGAACAGCTGACCCAGGTGCTGCAGAACCTGCTTTCCAACGCCATCAGCTATTGCGATGTGCGGCCGGAGGTGCATATTTCCGCCGTGGATATGACGGACCACTGGCTGTTTCGTATTCGCGATAACGGCAGGGGTATCGATTCGCTGCATGCGGACACCGTGTTTCAGCCATTCAAACGTATCGCCAAGGAAAACGAGCGCGGCGTGGGCCTGGGGCTGGCGACCTGCAAAAAAATCATCGAATCGCACGGCGGAAAGATATGGTATGAGCCGGCGGCATCGGGCGGGGTGATGTTCCAGTTCATTCTGCCCAAAGAGCTGCAGGCGGTGGAAGACCAGAGCGAGCCGTTGGAAGTGTCGGCGCTGGAAATCATCCGCCCCGCTAAACCGCGCAGAAAACCGACACCCACGGCGGCCATGGCCAATGTGCTGCTGGTGGATGACAGCGAGACGGATCTGGAACTGAGCAAGATCATGCTGTTTGAATATCCGCGCATGCATTGCAACCTGCATGCGGCGCGGGACGGGCAGGAGGCGTTCGACATGCTGATTCGCGCATCGCGCAAGGGGCGCATGTATGACCTGATGCTGCTGGATATCAACATGCCCAAGATGGACGGGTTTGAACTGATGGAGCGGATGCGGCAGCTCAACCTTATGGAACGGGTGAAGGTTGTGGTGTGCTCGACCTCCTGCGTGGATGGGGATATCGAGTATGCCAAGTCACTCGGGGCGGTGGGGTATCTGGTGAAGCCGGTTCGGTTTGAGGATTTGAAACAGGTGATCGACAGCCAGACGGACCTTCAGCTGCAGCAGGAGCAGGAGGATAAGATATTGTTTCGCGCGGTTGCCGCTTAGGCCGCGAGGTTTTTGTTGAAACGATCTTAAAACGACAAAAGCCCCCTTTTGTATAACAAAAGGGGGCGCACGTCGACCTGAGGGAGGGCAAGCAACGTGCAAAACTGTCAACAACGTTCAAACAAGACCAAAGGTTCCGTCCATGCCGGAAGGCGCCCATGCTCGCGACAAGGCGCCCCCGGACGGGGAGGAATTTCCCATGTCGTCATCCCCGGATAAACCGGGGATTACCGCGCCGGCGAGATAACCAATGTTCGAGGGAAATTGGCATGACCGGCGATGATAACTTCCCACCACCGAAGTGGAAGGAAATGACGAACAGGATGCCTCTTGCCCAAACCCTCGTCCGAGACAAGGTTGGGGGAAGGGGCGATATCGCTAATTCCAGCAAGAGCCGGAACACAGGGTGCGTAGTCCGAAAACCGACGCAAGCAATACGATTCCAACTTACCGGCAGGGGTATAAGGGAACAATGATGACGAAGGCGGAGTTTTATAAGCACTGGATAAACAAGCGGCGGATTGCCTGATGACGTAGCGGTCGTTTTGATGCCGGATGTTAATCAGAAGCTGGAACCGGGCTGGGTGAGGAATTCTTCCTCTTCCGGCGTGGATGCGCGCCCCAGGATGTGGTTGCGATGTGGAAAGCGCCCGAAATGTTTGATGATGTAATGGTGCTGACGGGCGAATTCCAAATTGGCCGGGAAGCCGAGGCGCTCATACATGGCCACCGACAGTTCCTGCTCAGTCAGCATTTCGCTGTGCATCAGGGGCATGTAGAAAAAAATGCGCCAGATCGGGGGCAGGTGCAGTTCCTGTTCATGTTCCAGCCCATGTCGAGACAGATCGATGGCCATCCTGTCCGTGGCGAAGGCCTGGGGGTTGTCTCGGAACATGTTGCGGGGGAATTGATCCAGTACAAGGATGAGGGCCAATAGTCCTTCGGGTGTTTTTTTCCATGCCTGCAATTTGCCGGAGCGAGCCGATTCATAGACTTGAGCAAAGCGCGCGCGGATTTCCTCATCCAGCGCCGGTGAGGGGGCAAACCATTGTTCCTCACGGCCGGGGGCAAACCAGAAATCCAGCACCTGCTGGGGAGTGACGGTTTGTGGGCTCATGAAAGCGGGTGCATGGTGGTTGTCTGCTGGCGGGCGGGTATCTCCAGGCTGTCGCCGATATCCACGGTATAGCTTTTATCGGGAACCGGGTCTTTCTTTTCAGGTTGCCTGGGCTGTGGTGGCGAGCCGTGGGGTTTGGCAGGGATGGTAGGCATGGCCGCCTCCTTTATATGGATAAGCACACAAGCTTAGAAGAATGGGGTATCTTTTTGCCATGCGAACATGCAAAAAGCCCCCTGCTTAGGTTAAGGCAGGGGGCTTTTCAGAATAAACAACGCTATTCGCGTCAGCCATTAAGAGGCTTTTTTCTGCTCATTCTTCTGTTCGTTCTCTTTGCCGGCTTCGTTGCGTTTTGCAGCTTCGGCTTTTTCGGCTTCGGTGAGGTTTTTAGAAGAACCCTGATCGTTTGAAGGGGTTTTCATATCGTTGCCGGGTTTCTGGCTCTGATTATTGTTGTTTTGGTTGTTATTAGACATGTTCATGCCCTTTCCTGACACCCAAATGATTTTGAATGAGAAGCGATCCTAGGCGCGGCCATATCTTTTTCCCATGTGAAAGGCTTCGGCGCAGTGCGAACGTGTGGCGTCACGGAATCTAGCCAGAGGCATCGCGGCATGCTACACCCTGCGCACAGGCCTGTGCCCGTAGCTCAGCTGGATAGAGCATCTGCCTTCTAAGCAGACGGTCGGGGGTTCGAGTCCCTCCGGGCACGCCATATTATAGACGGAGATTGTATGAAGGACAGCAACTGGCTCGGCACATGGACCATGTATAAGCGCGAGGTGTGGCGTTTCGGCAAGGTATGGAACCAGACATTGATCGCGCCGCTGGTATCCACGCTTCTGTTCCTGGCCATTTTCATGCTGGCGCTTGGAGGGGACCATCGCGTGATCACCGATACCAACGGCGACGTGCCGTTCGGCGTTTTCATCGCGCCCGGTCTCATCATGATGGCGGTGGTGCAGAATGCGTTTGCCAACAGCTCCTCCTCTCTCATTCTTTCCAAGATCCAGGGCACGATTATCGATGTGCTGATGCCGCCGCTTTCGCCGCACGAGATCACGCTGGCCTACATGATGGGGGCCATCACGCGCGGGTTGGCGGTGGGGCTGGTGGTGTGGCTGGGCGTTTCCTTTTTCATCCCCACCGAGGTGCAGCACCCGTGGGTGGCGGTTTACATGGTGCTGATGGCTTCCATGATGATGGCGCTGGTCGGCGTGCTTTCGGGGCTGTGGTCACAAGGGTTCGACCAGATGTCGGCGATTACCAATTACATCATCTCGCCGCTGGCGTTCCTTTCGGGGACATTCTATTCCATCACGGCGCTGCCGAAATTCTTTCAGCATATCAGCTATGCCAATCCTTTTTTCTATATGATTGACGGATTCCGCTACGGGATGATCGGCCATTCGGACGGGGCGGTGGAAATCGGCATGCCGCTGCTGGCGGTGATGAACCTGATTCTGTGGGCGTCGACCTATTGGCTATTTAAAACAGGTTATCGCCTTAAAAGCTAAAAGCCGGCCCTTTCAGGTGGGATCATTATCTTATTGACCCCCCGGCCCCCTTGTCCTAATGCGGAATTCCAGCGTTTTGACTGGCCATTTACCTGCCTATCAGGCTGCCTCGGGAGGTTGCGATGATTCCTGCTGTGCTACCGGTCTATAACCGCACCGAATTCGGCGCGTTGCGCGGTGAGGGCGTGTATCTGCATACGGATGACGGGCGTACCATGCTGGATTTCGCCAGCGGGATTGCGGTGAATTCGCTTGGCCATTGCCACCCGCATCTGGTGGCGGAGCTGAAAAAGCAGGCCGAGACGCTGTGGCATGTCTCTAACCTGTATCAGATTCCCGGCCAGCAAAAGCTGGCGGAGCGGCTGGTGGCGGTGAGCTGCTGCGATACGGCGTTCTTTTGCAATTCCGGCGCGGAGGCGATGGAAGCGGCCTTCAAGATGACGCGCAAATATTTCGATTTCATCGGCCAGCCGGACCGTTACCGCATCATCACCATGAAAGGCGGCTTCCACGGGCGGACGATCGCGACCATCTCGGCGGCCAGCAAACCGGCGCTGACGGACGGTTTCGCGCCGCTGCTGGATGGGTTTGACCATGTGGAGCTGAATGATCTGGCCGCAGTGAAGGCGGCCATCGGCCCGCAAACGGCGGCGATTGCGCTGGAGCCGATCCAGGGCGAAGGCGGTATTCGCCCGGCAACCAAGGAATTTTTGCAGGGGCTGGCCGCTTTGTGCAAGGAGCACGGACTGCTGCTGATTGCCGATGAGGTGCAGTGCGGCACGGGCCGCACGGGCAAGATGTTCGCTTATGAATGGGCGGGCGTGGAGCCGGACCTGATTGCGGTGGCCAAGGGCATCGGCGGCGGGTTTCCACTGGGGGCGTGCCTGGCGAAAGAGCATGTGGCCAAGGCTATGAACCCCGGCTCGCACGGGGGGACTTATGGCGGCAACCCGCTGGCGATGGCGGTGGGCAATGCCGTGATGGACATCATCACCGCGCCGGGTTTTCTGGCAAAAGTGACAGAGATGGGTGATTATCTGGGGCAGAAGCTGGAAGCGCTGAAGGCCGCCTATCCCAAACAGATCGATGAAATTCGCGGTAAAGGGCTGATGCGCGGGCTGCGTTTGCACAGCGACCCTGCGCCTTTCGTAAAACTGCTGCGGGAAGAGGGGCTTTTGACGGTAGGGGCGGCCGATCAGGCCATTCGCATCGTGCCGCCGCTGATCGTGGAAAAGGCGCATATTGACGAAGCAGTGGATAAAATCGACCGATGCTGTAAAAAGCTTGCCGCTGCAAGCATCGCCGCGTAACGAAACGAATCAATTAAAGAAGGAGCGCCATCATGCCGCATTTTGTGGATATTGCCGATTTTACCGGCGATGAGTTGCGGAATATCCTCAAGACGGCCGTCTCGCTGAAGGCTGATTTCAAGGCGGGCGGTAACGAGCAGCTGCTTAAAGGCAAGACGCTCGCCATGATTTTTGAAAAGAACTCCACCCGCACACGTGTGTCGTTCGACCTGGCCATGCGCCAGCTCGGCGGGTATGCGATGGAGCTGGACTGCCAGAATTCCCAGCTTGGGCGTGGGGAGTCGATCGCCGATACGGCGCGGGTTTTGTCACGTTATGTGGATATCATCATGTTCCGCGCGCGCGAACATTTTACCTTGCTGGAAATGGCGTCTTCCGCTTCCGTTCCCGTTATCAACGGGTTGACCTCCTACAGCCATCCCTGCCAGATTCTGGCGGATATACTGACATTTGAAGAGCATAAGGGGCCGATTGCCGGCAAGACGCTGACCTGGGTCGGGGATGGCAATAATGTGCTGATTTCCTACATCCACGCGGCCATTCTGTTTGGCTTTAACCTGAATATCGCCTGCCCGACGGCATACCGGCCGCTGGATAAGGTGGTGGACTGGGCCGAGAGCCAGAAAGCCAGCTCCAGCGGGCGCATTCAGTTTTTTACCGACGCGGTGGCGGCGGTGAAGGGCACCCAGGCTATTGTGACCGACACCTGGATGTCGATGGGAGATGAGGAAAAGGGCGACGCGCAGGCCAAAAAGGCGGCGCTAAAGCCTTACCAGGTGAATGAATTCCTCATGAACACGGCGGAAGACGCTATTTTCATGCATTGCCTGCCAGCACATCGGGGTGAGGAAGTGACGCCGGGGGTGATTGATGGAAATCGCTCTGTGGTGTTCGATGAAGCGGAGAACCGACTCCACGTCCAAAAAGCCGTGCTGCTGCACTGCCTGGGCATTCAGGGATAGATAGGGCTCTCATGCGACGTATAATGGCCTGCAAACAGCGATTTTGCTGCGCTACGATGCTCACGTACGAAAGTGTACGCTCCGCTTCGGTGCTCGCATATTCACTGTTTTCGGCTCATTCTCCATCGCATGACAACCCTATCTAATTTATTAATATTGGCCTGTTAGACTTTTCTCATGGTTTCCAACGATAATCAACCGCCGCCATCGGTCATCGGGCAGGACATGATTCTGCCATTTCTGATCGACAAAACCCATCTTCATGGGAGATTTGTGCGCCTTTCGGAGGCGGTGAACGATATTCTGCACCGGCATAATTACCCATTACCGGTATCGCACCTGCTGGCCGAGCAACTGCTTATCACCGGGCTGCTTAGCCGGTCGTTGAAGCATGACGGCATCATCACCATTCAGGTGCAGGGCGACGGCCCGGTGAGGCTGATGGTGACCGATATCACGGCGGATGGCACCTTGCGCGGCTATGCCGAGCTTTCCGAAGAGGGGCAGAAGTATTTTGAGGAGAATGTCTCCATCAAGCGCGCGATGAAGGATGTGTTCGGCAAGGGTTATCTTTGCATCACGCTGGACCATTTGCAAGGCAAGCAGCCATATCAGGGCATTGTGGAGCTTTCCGGCGATGATCTGACGGATTGCTGTTTGCGTTACATGCACCAGTCCGACCAGTTTAATGTTCATATCAAGACCATGATCGGCCATAGCACGCGCTATGATGACAAGGCGCGCTGGCGGGCGGCGGGCATCATGGTGCAGCGTCTGCCAGATGAGGAGCATTTCAAGCCGGAAATTCTTCCCGACCCGATGGAGGATGGAGATTCCGCCATCAGTGCGGAGGATGACGACTGGAACCGCACGATCATGTTCGTGGATTCCCTGACCGAGCAGGAGATGCTCGACCCCGACATGATGCCTAACACCATGCTGTATAGGCTGTTTCATGAGGATGGTATCTGGGTATACGAGGAGACGGCCATCAGCGCGGGCTGCCGCTGCAACCGCGAGCGCATTGAAAATGTGCTGAAAACGATGGATGGCAGCGAGCTGGAGGAGCTGGCCGAGGAAGGATCGCTCAAAGTGACCTGCCAGTTCTGCAACACGAACCATGTGTTTTTGCTGAACGAGCTGCTGGGCAAGGCCTAGGAGCCTGCTCACAGCACGGCCATGTTCGGCTCAATGCAGTGACATACTGAACAGGCTTAAGCTTCGAAGAAGTCTTCCGAACCGATATTGCCGGGATTGGGCAATGACATGAGCAGGTAGATGCCGTTGCGGCCATTGAGCGCGGCGGTGGAGGGCGGGGTGTAGGTTCCGCGCCGGTCGCCGCTGGTGGCCGTGGGAGCGCCGATATCGCCGGGAATCAGCAGACCGGGGGACTGGGGAACCGCGCTGCCGATCATTTCCTGCACCACGTAGCCTTCCGCCGGAAGGAATACCGGCAGGCCGATGCGGTTGCCGACACCGACGGCGATGTCGCCATTGCAAGGTTGGCTGGCCTGGATGCTGAGGATTTTGTTGAAGGCTTTTTTGCCGCTGCGGATGCCGGCATTGGGGCCGGTGATCACTTCGGTCATGTTGCGGTTGTAGACATCCTGCCCCACAATTTTGAACTGCACCTGTGTGGCATTGACCGTGGCGGCAATAATCACGTTGCGCGGCACATCCGGGTGGTTTTTGGCCAGCGGCAGGGCGCCCGGCTTGGTGAGCTGCATGGGCGGGATGTAAAATTGATGATCACGCGGCAGCGGGGCACGCAGGTTGATCATGAACAGGTTGGCCGGAAAGGTGTTGACCAGCGTGACGTTGTTTTTGGCGTCGTAATGGGCGTTGGTGCCGAGCTCCTCCAGCCTTACATGGAGGAATTTGCCTTTGGCCACGGTCTGGTTTTTGCGCCAGTGAAGCTCCAGGAAGGCGCTGCGCGGGATGATGACGAAATCGATCGGCGATTTGCAGAAAACATCGTCCACCACCAGGTTATGGTTGAAGGCGCCGAAGAAACTGGCCTCGTTCAAGCCTTCCGGGTAGGGGAAGGCCAGGCGCTGGTCGGGTTCCAGCGGTTTATCCAGCACGATGTTGACGTTGACAAAAGGCATGGTTTCTTTCCTATTTACCCTTTGTTATGGCACCATGGGTTTAGCAAAGGGTTAAATTTGTGCCTGTAAGGTGAGGCGATGGATTCAGGCGATAAACCATTTCACGATGTTGACCCCAGCAGGCTTGGGCATGGGCTGCATCCCGACGAGGATAAAAAGGATGAGAGCGGTGGGGATCACCGGTTTCGCCATCAATTCGAGCAACAGCAGCAGGCGCAGGAAACGCAGCCTGCCGTGGGGGAGATGCTGATCACCAGCATGGTGATGGGCGGGATTGCGGTGGATGCCAATTCCAAGAAAGGCAGCACCATCAAGAGTTTTCTGACCAAGAGCAGCTCGTTGCTGACGGCCAGCGAAGGGGTGGGCGACCTGGTGCCGGACCTCTGGTTTGACGAAGTGGATGAGGAAAAAGAGGCGGAATATCTGGCGTATCTGCAGATGATTGCGCCGGATAACGAGGTGGCCCAGCAGGCGTTGAAAGGAAAATTGCTCATGAAGCAGGTGGCGCTTGCCCGCATGTTGACGCGCCTGACGGTGGCCAATGTGGCGCGCCATGCGGGCCTGCTGGCGCCCGATGTGACGATTACCTGATATGGCGCACCATTTTTTCACCGACCAGGTTCGCACGGAGCTTTATGGGCTGATTCTGATGCAGGGATTTCGCAAGGATGGCGTGCCCTGGTATTGCTACCTGTCCGTGCGCATGGACATGCTGAAGGAACTGGCGGAGAAGCAGGCCGAAGGTATAGGCGTGGAGCCGACGGATTACGGCAGGGTGCTGGCGCATGGCATCGGCGTGCCGGATTTATCGGTACGGGCGCGAATGGAAGAGGAATATGGGTTTAACCATGAGGAGTGGTTGAACATCACTCAGCCTATTCATGCGCCTGACCAGTCACATGAATAGGCTGCCTTTTGTTTTGCCTCCGGCGAAATCCTCCTTGATTTCGCCATGAGGCATGCTCAAGGCTGGCCAGCGCGATCTGCTGTCGCGTTAACAAAGAGGGTAGGAATAAAAAAGGCGCCGGAGTGATCCGGCGCCTTTTCGTTCACGCTTGAAGCAGCTTACTTCTTGCCGGCCTTTTTCTTGGCGGCTGGTTTGGCTTCTTCCTTCGGTTTTTCTTCTTTTGCGGGGGCTGCTTCCTCTTTCACGTCTGCGGCAACCTGCATTTTGACGATTTTATCCGGGTTGTTGACGGAACCGTTGGAGCTGGGATCGCCCTTTTTGATGTTATCGACAAATTCCATGCCGGAGGTCACGCGGCCCCAGACGGTGTATTGACGATCCAGGAAGTTGGAATCCTTCAGCACGATGAAGAACTGGCTGTCGGCGCTATCCGGGGAGGCTGCGCGCGCCATGGACACGGCGCCACGGGTGTGGGGCTCGTCATTGAATTCGGCATTCAGTTTTTTGCCGCTGCCGCCCATGCCGGTGCCGGTGGGGTCACCCGTCTGGGCCATGAAGCCGTCGATCACGCGGTGGAATACGATGCCGTCATAAAAGCCCTTGCGGGTGAGTTCCTTGATGCGGGCAACGTGGTTGGGGGCTTTTTCCGGCAGCAGTTCGATGACCACGCGGCCGTCCTTCAGGTCGAGATAAAGAGTGTTCTCGGGATCCGCAGCTTTGGCTTTCGCCATAAAACCTCCTGTGATGGTTGCGGCGAGCAGGATTGCCGCCATGAATTTCTTGAAGCTTGCCATTGTTAGATGCTCCTACTGGTGAGTGGCATAATATCGCGCGAGTTTATCGGCAACTTGCGCAGATACAAAGCTGGAAATGTCACCGCCCAGGCGGGAAATCTGCTTGACGAAACGGGATGAGATGAATTGCGTGTTTTCCGATGCGGTGAGGAACACGGTTTCGATGTCGTGGTTCAGGCGGCGGTTGGTGCAGGCCATCTCGAATTCATATTCGAAATCCGACGTGGCGCGCATGCCGCGAACGATGAGCTGGGCCTTTTCTTTTTTGGCGAAATCCACCAGCAGGCCCTTGAAGGGTTTGACCTCGATATGGGCGGCGATGTCGGCGGGGAGGCTTGCGATTTCAGCTTTGGCCATGCTGACGCGGTCAGTCATGGAGAAGATGGAGCCTTTGCCCGTATCCTGCGCAACGCCGACCACCAGCTTGTCGACCACCTTCACGCCACGGCGGATGAGATCCAGGTGGCCGAAGGTGATGGGATCGAACGTGCCGGGGTAGATGCCGATGGTCATCGGTGTTATTCCGCCTGGGTGGTGGTTTCTTCTACCGCTTCTGCGCCTTCTTCATCCTCATCCTGGCTGTTGTCGGCAATGCGGACGGCGGAGACGACGTGCTCATCGTCCGACACGCGGAAGAGCGTGACGCCCTGCGTGTTGCGGCCGGCGATGCGGATGTCCTTCACCGTGGTGCGGATCATCTGGCCCTTGTCGGTCATCAGCATGATGTGGTCGGTCGCATCCACGGGGAAGCTGGCCACCACCGCGCCGTTGCGCTCGGAGGTTTCGATGTTGACGATGCCCTGGCCGCCGCGGTTGGTGATGCGGTATTCGTAGGCCGAGGTGCGTTTGCCGTAGCCGTTTTCGGTGATGGTGAGGATGAATTGTTCCTCGGTTTCCAGCTGCGTCACTGTTTCCTGCGGAAGTTTGGAGGCGTAGTCCTCTCCACGGCGCTTGGCGCTGGCATAGCGCAAATATTCGTCGCGCTCTTCAATGCTGACGCTGGAATCTTTCACGATGGCCATGGAGATAACGCGATCGCCTTCGGCGAGCAGCATGCCGCGCACGCCGTCGGACGTGCGGCTTTTGAACACGCGCACGTTGGCCACGGGGAAGCGCACGCATTTGCCGCTATGGGCGGCGAGCAGCACGTTGTCGTCCTCGGTGCAGGTGCGCACGCCGATGAGCGTGTCGCCTTCGTCCATGCGGATGGCGATTTTGCCGTTGGAGCGTACATCGTGGAAATCCTCCAGCGTGTTGCGGCGCACGTTGCCCTTGCTGGTGGCGAACATGATGTGCAGCTGATCCCAGAGGTTTTCATTCTCCGGCAGGGGCATGAAGGTCTGGATGGTTTCGCCCTGTTCCAGCGGCAGGATGTTGATGAGCGCCTTGCCGCGCGATTGCGGCGTGCCCTGCGGCAGTTTGTAGACCTTCAGCTTGAAGACGCGGCCCTTGCTGCTGAAGAACAATACCGGCGTGTGGGTGTTGGCCACGAACAGCTCGGTGGTGATGTCATCCTCATGGATGTTCATGCCGCTGCGGCCTTTGCCGCCGCGCTTCTGGGCGCGGTAGTCGGCCAGCGGCACGCGCTTGATGTAGCCGCCCATGGTGACGGTGACGACCATGTCCTCGCGCTGGATGAGGTCTTCGATATCCTGGTCGAAATCGCCATCTTCGATGCGGCTGCGGCGCGGCTCGGCATAGGCGGTTTTGACGGCGGTGAGTTCCTCGCGGATGATGGCGCGGATGCGCTCACGCGAGCCGAGGATGTCGAGATAATCACGGATGGCGGTGCCGAGTTCGCCGAGTTCGTCGTTGATCTTGGCTTGCTCAAGGCCCGTCAGGCGATGCAGGCGCAGGTCAAGGATGGCTTTGGCCTGGGCTTCGGTCAGTTTGGTGCGGCCGGAAACGAGGATGTTGCCGCGGTCTTCCACCAAGGCGATGAGCGGGGCGACGGTTTCGGCGGCCCAGTCCTTGGCCATCAGGGATTCACGCGCGGTGGCGGGGTCCGGCGAATTGCGGATGATGCGGATGATCTCGTCGATATTGGCCACCGCGATGGAAAGGCCGATCAATACGTGCGCACGCTCGCGGGATTTACTCAGGCGGTTGATGGTGCGGCGGTAGATGACCTCCTCGCGGAAGTCGATGAAGGCGATCAGGATCTCACGCGGGGTGAGGAGCTTGGGCTGGCCCTGGTCCAGCACCAGCATGTTGGCGCCGAAGCTGGTCTGCAGCGGGCTGTAGCGGTAGAGCTGGTTGAGGACGACGTCGGCCTGGTGATCTTTCTTGACCTCGATGACGACGCGCACGCCGTCGCTGTCGGATTCGTCGCGCAGGTCGGAGATGCCCTCGATGCGTTTTTCGCGCACGAGCTCGGCGATGCGCTCGATCATGCGGGCCTTGTTCACCTGGTAGGGAATGTCCTGCACGATGATGGTCTGACGGCCGTTATTGGCCTCTTCGATGTCGGTACGGGCGCGCATGACGATGCTGCCGCGGCCCGTCTCCATCATGTTGCGGATGCCGCCGCGGCCGAGGATGAGGCCGCCGGTCGGGAAATCCGGCCCGGGCATGACGGTGAGGATCTCCTCATTGGTGGCCAGCGGGTTGTCCAGCAGCATGTGCGTGGCGTCGATGACTTCGCCCAGGTTGAAGGTGGGGATGTTGGTGGCCATGCCGACCGCAATGCCGCCGCCGCCATTGACGAGGATGTTGGGGAAGCGGGAGGGAAGGACTTTGGGTTCCTGTTCGGAGCCGTCGTAGTTTTCCTGGAAGTCGACGGTGTTTTCGTCGATGTCGGCGAGGATTTCCATCGCCACCTTGGCGAGGCGGGATTCGGTGTAACGCATGGCGGCCGGTTTGTCGCCGTCCATGGAGCCGAAGTTACCCTGACCGTCCACCAGCATGACGGACATGGCGAAATCCTGCGCCATGCGCACGAGGGCGTCGTAAATGGCGGAGTCGCCGTGCGGGTGGTATTTACCCATCACTTCACCGACGATACGGGCGGATTTTTTGTAGGGCTTGTCGTTGGTGCAGCCGGATTCCAGCATGGCGAAGAGGATGCGGCGGTGTACGGGTTTGAGGCCGTCGCGGACATCGGGGATGGCCCGGCTCACGATCACGCTCATGGCGTAATCGAGGTACGAGCGCTTCATTTCATGTTCAATCGCTACCGGCTGAGAGCTGGAGGCTGGGGTATCGGTCATACTGGTTCCGAACTGGTCTGAAAAAGGATAGGGGGTTGGTTTAGCAAATCATGCCGTCGAGCGAAACCAAAACCTTGCCCAGTCCCTTTAAATAGTGCAGATGGATGATATGAAACGGATTCACCTTGTTTTTGCCTTTTTGTTGGGAATGGCGGCCCTGCTGCTGGCGGCCGCAGGGTGGCACGGTGACGCAAAAGCCGGAACCGAGCGAGATTCCACGGTTTTTCGACAGATTACGAAGCCGCCGGTTGTGACGCATAAGGGCGTGGAATGGTGCGGGGGCGGCGAAATCCGCCGTCAGGACGCCAGGATCGGCGGGATTTCCGACATGCAGGTGGAGGGCAATCACTGGATGGGCCTGGCCGACCGGGCGGAAATGGTGGAAGGGACGCTGATTTTCTCCCGCAATAAAAACAAGAGCCTTTATCTCGAAGACCTGAGCGATGTTACCGCCCACGATCTGCTGGATGCAAAAGGCGGCAAGCTGGCCATGCGCATGCGCGACAGCGAAGGCCTGGCCACGGCGGAGCAGACGGGCGAATATTGGGTGAGTTTTGAGCGCAAGCACCGGCTGCAGCGGTTTGAACGCAATGGCGAAGGCTGGCGCGCGGTGGGCGATGCCGTGCCCGTGCCCCTGAACGGTAAGGGGCAGGATGGCAATCTGGGGATTGAAACGATCATCAACCTGGGGGATGGAACCTGGTGGCTGGTGGCGGAATATGCCGCCTATAAGGATAAGGGCGGGAATGCGGTCAAGGATGCATCGACCTTATGGATATTTGACGGGAAAGCATTGACGGAAAGCCGCCCTTATCAGGAAAGCGAAGGGTTCATGCCGACTTCGGTGGCCCGGTGGGATGAGATGCACCTGCTGGTGCTGGAGCGGAAGCTGACCTTGTTTGAAGGATTTCGCAGCCGCCTCAGGCTGGTGGAAATCGGCCATGAGGACGTGGTGGGGCCGGTGATCGAGGTGACCAATTACATCATGCATGACAATGCCGAGGACCTTGCCGTGCTGGACAGCAAGGAAGGCGAGAAGATGGTGCTGATCGGCAGCGACGATAACTTCCAGCTGTGGCAGAGCAGCTGGCTGGTTGGCCTTTGCATGACGGATGAAGCCTTTGCCCCCGCGGACTGAACGCATCGCCGTGCTGGGAGCGGGGGGGCAGCTGGGCGGCGCCCTGTGCGCCCTGCTGGGAAAGCAGGCAAAGGGATTCGGCCATGGGCAGGCCGACCTGGCGGAGCCGGATGCGGCACTGCGCGTGCTGACGGATTACCGGCCGGATCTGGTGGTGAATGCGGCGGCCTATACGCAGGTGGATAAGGCCGAAAGCGAACGGGAAGCGGCTTTTCTCGTGAATGCGCATGCCCCGGGACTGCTGGCCGAGTGGGCAACCACGGAGGATATTCCGCTGGTGCATTTTTCCACCGATTATGTGTTTGACGGCGCGGGTTCGGCGCCCTGGCGGGAGGCGGATGACGCGCATCCGCTCAATTATTATGGAGCAAGCAAACTGGCGGGAGAGCAGGCGGTGCTGGCATCCGGCGGCAGCCATTATATTATTCGCCTGAGCTGGGTGTATGATGCGGTGAGGCGGAATTTCTTCACTTCCATTCTGGAGCAGGCAAAACAAGGCAAGCCATTACGCGTGGTGGATGACCAGATCGGCGCGCCGAGTTATGCGCCGGACCTGGCGCGGTGGCTGGTGAAAGCTATTGGAATGATTCTATCCGATAATCCACCCGCGCCCGGCCTTTATCATCTTTGCCATGGCGGGGAGGTGTCTCGCCACGGGTTTGCGGAGGCGATGGTGAAGGCGGCGCATAATGCCGGGCTCATCCCGCAGCTTCCCGACGTGGAGGCCGTATCCAGCGGCGCGTTTGCCACGCCCGCGCGGCGGCCGCTGAACAGCCGGCTGGATATATCCGCCTTTCGCGAGGCTTTCGGCATCTTACCGGATGATTGGCGGGACGGGCTTGCCCGTGCTATAGCCAGCCTTGGAGGGAAGGCATGAAGGTTATCGACACGGCCATTGACGGGGTGAAGGTCATCGAGCTGCAGCGGCACCGGGACGAGCGCGGCTGGTTCATGGAGCGCTTCAATGCGCGCGCCTTCAAGGAAGCCGGGCTGCCGCACGCCTTCGTGCAGGATAACCATTCCTTTTCCAAACCCAATGTGCTGCGCGGGCTGCATTACCAGCATAACCCG
The DNA here is from genome assembly GCA_016124905.1 of bacterium. Classification (NCBI taxonomy): domain Bacteria; species bacterium. Next base: position 49,134 of record WGMV01000002.1, on the reverse strand, counting down.
ACGCAGGGGAAGCTGGTGGGCGTGCTGCGCGGGGCCATCTGGGACGTGGCGGTGGATGTGCGGGTGGCTTCGCCGACTTACAGCCAGCATGTGGCGGTGGAACTGAGCGCGGAAAACGGCAGGCTTCTGTGGGTACCCGGCGGCATGGCGCATGGGTTTTGCGTGCTGGGCGAGGAAGAGGCCGAGGTGTTTTACAAGGTGGATTCCCATTACAACGCCAAGGGGGAGGGCGGCATCCGTTGGGATGACCCTGACCTCGGCATTGTGTGGCCGCTTTCCAGCCCGATCGTTTCCGAAAAGGATGCCGGGTTGCCATCCTGGAACCATTACGCCCGGCACCCGGTGCGGGAGTGGAAGTAGATGAGTTTTTTCAGCAAGCTGCTTCGGTTGAAAAGCCGGATTCCACCCGCGCAGGCGGATGGCGCCTTGAAAGGGCTTTCCAGCCTGGAAGCCGCGCAGGCCGAATGGGCGCGCCGCCGCGTGACGGTGGTGCTGGCGGTTGGCGACGGCCGTATGGAAGGGCTTGGCGTACATGTGAAGGCCTTGTTCAAGCAGCCGTCGCTGCACAGCGTGATTCTGGTTTATCACAAGGCGCCCCCTGCTTTGCGGGAGCAATGGCATCACTGGGTGGATGACAGCGAGCGCATGGTGGTGATGGAAAGCGCCTGTGCCGACGCCGGAGGGCAATGGCAGGAGGCTGCCAGGCTTGCGGCAGGCCGCTATGTGGCGGCGGTGTCGCCTTATGCCAACCTGCCGGAGGACGCGCTGGAAGGAATGCTGGCGGTGGTTGAAAAAACTGGCGGTGTGAACGGGCTGCGGGTGCAGGATGGCTGGCATCACATTCTGGCGGGGTGGCGCGAGAAGATATGGCGCTATTGCGCGCGTTACATGCTGCGCCATGTGCCGCAGGATGGACGTGCGGCGTTGCCGTCGCTGCTGGCCATGATGTGGCCCAAGGGAGTGGATGTGCCGTTTGAACGGGCGGCTCAGGGCGTACCGCATGGTGCGGCCCTGAACGCGCTGGCCTGGTATTACGCGCAAAACGGTAACCCCGTTACGCTGGTGACGTTACCCGCCGCGGTTGCTCTGCCGCCGGAAAGCATTGGCCAATGGTGGAACTGGGTGATGCCGCGCCTGCAACAGGCCGCGCCGACGTTTCATCGTTCGCTTTTGTGGCTGGCTACCCGGGCGACCTCGCGGCTGGAGGCTATATGAAGCCGGTGCTGGTGACGGGAGCGGCCGGGTTTATCGGCTTTCATCTGAGCAAACGGCTGCTGGAGCAGGGTGTGCGCGTGATCGGCGTGGATAACCTGAATGCTTATTACGACCCACGCTTGAAGCAGGCGCGCCTGGCGGAGCTGGAAAAGCTGGGCGGGGATTTCACTTTCATCAAGGCGGATATCGCCGATGAAGCAAGCTTTGACCTTTTGCTGAAGGCGGCAGGAGAGGTGGAGGCGATTGCGCATCTGGCGGCGCAGCCGGGGGTGCGTTATTCGCTGGAAGCGCCGAGGGCCTACACGAAAGCGAATGTGGACGGCACACTGAACATGCTGGAATTGTGCCGGGCTCTGGGGCCGCAGGCGCATCTGGCCTATGCGAGTTCGAGCTCGGTTTACGGGGCGAACAAAAAGCTGCCTTTTTCGGTGGAGGACCCGGTGGATCATCCGGTGTCGCTTTATGCCGCCACCAAAAAAGCGACCGAACTAATGGCGGATTGCTATAGCCGCCTTTACGGCATACCTGCCACAGGGCTGCGATTTTTCACGGTATATGGCCCATGGGGCAGGCCCGACATGGCGGCGTGGAAATTCACGCAGGCCATTACGCAGGGTAAGCCGATCGACGTGTATAATCATGGCGATATGCGGCGCGATTTTACGTTCATCGACGATATTATCAACGGGCTCATGGCGGTGCTGGGGCGCCCGCCGGAAGAAAAAGACAGTGTGCGCCACCGGGTTTACAACCTTGGCAACCACCGCAGCGAAAAACTGACGGATTTCATTGCTGAACTGGAAAAGGCCATCGGCATCAAGGCGCAGTTGCGCATGCAACCCATGCAACCCGGCGATGTGCAGGATACCTATGCCGATATCGAGGCCAGCCGGCGGGATTTCGGTTTTTCGCCAAAAACGTCGATTTCTCAGGGGATTCCGGCATTCGTGGACTGGTACAAAATGTATCACTTAAACCGCTGAACGCGGCCTAACTGCAATCTTTTGGTAATGTTTTGCTGATAATCCCCATTGAAGCGGTGGGAAAGCAGGCCTATCTATGCCATACCGCAACGCACAAATTTGGGGAGACGCCGGTGTCCGCCTTACGTTCACAGACCATGCAGCAGGCGCGTATCAATATGGTATCGCAGCAGCTGGCCACTTCCGGAATCACGGATAAGCGTATTCTGGACGTGATGGGTGAGCTGCCGCGCGAGCCATTCATCCCCGCCGAATATCAAAGCCTGGCCTATGCGGACCATGACCTGCCGCTGGGGCATGGGCTGGATGCGCGCTACCTGCTGGAGCCCCTGGCTCAGGCCCGTCTGCTTCAGCTGGCCGAAATCGACGCAGAGGACACGGTGCTGGATGTGGGCTGCGCCACGGGATATTCCGCCGCGCTGGCTTCGCATCTGGCTAGACACGTGGTGGCGCTGGAATGCAATGAACAGCTGGCCGCCCATGCCGTCAGCCAACTGCGCAGGCTGGGACGTCAGAATGTTGAGGTGACGGTGGGCAGCCTGGCGCATGGCGTGGATGCCAAAACGCTGTTTGATGCCATCATCATCAATGGCGGCGCGCATCAGGTGCCCCAGGCGCTTGAGGAGCAATTGAAGGAAGGCGGCCGCATTGCCGCCATTATCTATAAAAAGGATTCCGGCCGTTTCGCCCGCATGGTTCAAGGGGTGAAGGCGGATGGCGTGGTGACGTATCGCGATGCTTACGATGCCGCGGTTCGCGTGCTGCCAGGGCTGGAGAAACATCAGGAGTTCGTGTTTTGATACGCCGTTCAGCTTCTCTCTTTCATCGCCGATTCATGCTGGGGCTGCTGGCCGTGGGGTGCGCAACGCTTCCCCTGGTGGCCCATGCCGAGGAACCGGTAAATAACTTTGCCGATGCGCTGGCGCATACCTACACGTTCAACCCCGAGCTTTCCTCCGGGCGTGAAGGGCTGAAGGCCACGGATGAGAATGTGAACCAGGCGTTCTCGCAGTTCCGTCCGTCCGTTTCGGCGGATTATTCGCGCGGGAATCAACGTATCAAACGCGGTTCCGGCGCGTTCTCGTACGGCACCACGGATGTGCGTTCGCTGCAGGCCAGCCAGCCCTTGTTCAACGGGTTTGGCAGCTATTACAGTTATCAGCAGGCAAAAGAGAATTCCGCCGCCGGGCGTGAGCAACTCAGGGGCACCGAGCAAAGCGTGCTGCTGGATGCCGCAACGGCTTATGCGGATGTGATCCGCACCCGCCGCGTGATGGATCTCAGCAAAAAAAACCTGGATGTGCTGCGCAAGCACCTGGATGCGACCAATGAGCGTTTCGAGGTGGGCGAAGTGACGCGCACCGACACCGCCCAGGCCCAGGCCCGCCTGGCAACCGCGCAGGCCAACCAGACGCAGGCGCAGGCCGACCAGGCCGCCGCCGAGGCGAATTTCGAGCGTATCGTCCGCAAGCCGGCGTCGCCCGTTCTTTCCGACGAATTGCCGGATATCAAACTGCCCGGCACGATTGAAGAGGCTGTGGATGTCGCCCTCAAGCAGAACCCCGTGCTGAAGCAGCGCGCGTTTCAGGCAGAGGCGGCGGATAAGAATGTAGGCGTTCAGCGGTCGCAGCTGTTGCCATCCGTTTCGCTGGATGCAACGGCGCAGCGTCAGGAAGGGAATGTGTTCCTGGGCGCGGGCACGGATGTGCGCAACGATACGATTGCGCTCAATTTCAATATTCCGCTGTATGAATCCGGCTCGGCCTATTCAAAGACACGGCAGGCCAAGCGTCAGCGCGAGCAGGCCAAGCTGACGGCAATGGATACGAATAACCGTGTGCGCGAAGCTGTGGTGAGTGCGTGGGAGCGCCTGAATTCCACCCGTGCCTCCATTGAGGCGAACAAAGAGGCGGTGGATGCTGCGAAAGTGGCGCTGGACGGCGTTCAGCAGGAGCAGCTATACGGTGCGCGCACCACGCTGGATGTGCTGGATGCCGAGCGCGAGCTTTTTCAGGCAGAGGTGGACCAGGTATCTGCCGAGCGTGACGAGGCCGTGGCGGAATATACACTGGCCGCGCTGCTTGGCCAATTTACCGCTGAAGCCTTGAATCTGGCCGTGCAGCGCTATGACCCCGAAGAGTATTACGACAACAACAGCCACAAAATGTTGGGGTTCTAACCCTAAGCCTATAACAAATGATTGTATTTGGCAGGTCCATTTGCTATCCTGCCCATGTGGTGTAAACATGGGGAAGAACGCAGGCCGTTTAGCGGCCTGGTTCGCAGGCGAAAGGTAAATGGTGGCTGGGCATGGCTGACGACAAGCTGCAACAAGACCCAACCATGGAAGAAATTCTTCAGTCCATCAAACGCATTATTGCGGAAGATGGGCCTGCAGGGGGTTCTCCTGAAGGGGCTGCCGACACAGCGGCGCCCGTTGACGCAGTGCCGGAATCAATCGATGCCTCGGCCGAAGAAGAGGATGTGCTCGAACTCACCGACATGGTGATGGAGCCGGATATTTCCACCCCCGATGATTCGCATGATATTCTGGCCGATATCGATGCCATTACCAAAGCCATTGAATCCGACGAGCCGTTGTCCGTTTCCGGTGGTGAAGAGGATATCGCGGAGCCGATTGATGAGGTGATTGCCGAAGAGGCCACGCCCATGGTGGCGGATGAAATGCCCGTTGAGCTTGAAATGGTGGATGAGGAAGCGCCTTCAAGCGTTGAAGCGGAAGAGGAAATTCACGAAGAGGACATCCACGAAGAATCCGGGGCTGATGATTTCAAGGACATGGATATTTCCATGCTCGAAAATGCCGGACTGGACGAGACGGATGAAGAAGACCAACCTGCCAAGGATCTGTCCATGGATGAACAGGAAGAACGGGGCTTGCTGTCGCCCCAGGCTGCCGCCAATGTGAGCAGTGCTTTCAAGGAGTTCATCGATACGCTTCCGCACCAGAATGAAGAGGCGCAGCCGGTTCATAGCGGTCTGGTGACCCGCAGCGGCACCACGGTGGAGGATTTGCTGATCGAGGCATTGCAACCGTTGATCAAGGACTGGTTTGAGGCCAATCTGCCAGCCACGGTAGAGCGCATCGTCCGCGATGAGCTGCGCAAACTGATACCCCGTTAAGCAGGGGGAATTGTGGCGGGCCACGGCACATTCAGCCAATATATCATCACAGGCCTTTGGGTGAGCCTTGCGGCCTTGTCATGTTCCAGTGCGTTTGCACAGGGAACGGGAGGGTTGCCACCGCTGCCCAACGCCAGTGATGCCGCCAGCGTGGAACTGCCAGAAATGCCGCCCATGCCGGCGCTGGAGCTTCCGTCGGCTTCGGCATTGCCACCGCCCGTGCCGGACAAGGCCGCGCGAAAAGCCGCCGATGACAAGGACATCAACGATCTTTTTCAGAAGCTGCCTCCGGATAAGGCGGCGGCCGCCAAGGTGACCAGCACCGCTACCACGACGACCAAGACCAGCGTGGTTGCCGCTGATATGCCGCCATTGCCGCCCGCTAAAACGGCCCCGGCCAAGACGCAGCCGACCGAGCTGGATGATCTGCCTCCTCCGTTGCCGCCCGCAAAGGGCGCATCCGCCAGTGTGAAGGCTCAGGCCGTGCCGGTGGATGACATGCCGCCGCCGCTGCCGCCCGCCAAAACAACGGTGCAAACCACCCAGACGACGGTTAAAGCCGTTGCCGTGCCAGTGGACGATATGCCGCCGCCATTACCACCTGCCAAAACCGCAGCACCAGCCAAGGCAGCGGCCGCTCCCACGCTGGACCTTCCGCCCTTGCCGACAGCGCCTGCTGCCCCGGTGCCCACCAAATCCGTCAAAACGCAAACCGTTACGACCACCACCACCAAAACCGTTAAGCCCGTGGTGGCCGGTGCCGCGCCCGCTGCGGCTACCCAGACCACCACCACCACGGTTGCGAAAGATCTGCCCCCTCTGCCGACGATGGCGACGGAACCCGCAGGCTTGCCGCCCTTGCCCGGCATGACCGATGCAGCAGCTGGCAAAGCAAGCAGCAAGGCTGGATTGCCACCTGTGCAACTGCCGGATAAGCCGGTGGATGCATCGGGCCGTATTGCGCCGATGTTTGCCATCAAAGGGCCGAATGGCGGCAATGGCAAAACCGATACGCTGGACAGCGGCGACCCCAATATCGACAAGGCCCTGAAGATGCTGGACGAGGCCGATAATAAAGGCCGGGTGTCGGGCATGGGCTATGATGATGAATTTGAGGAAGAGGACAGCACCCCGCCACCGCGCCCGCAGCTGAACCCCGAGGATTATAAACGCAAGAGCACGGCGCCGATTCCCGGTGGGCGGAAATTGTCGCGCCAGTTGGAGCATATGTATTTCACCGCCATCGACCGAAACGATACTGGCGCATTGCAGGCTTTGTTCGCACAGGGGTTTGACGGCAACCAGATTGACGAGGCGGGCAACCCGCCCGTGCTGCGTGCGCTCAAGCGCGGCAACATGCTGGCGGCGAATTTTCTGCTGTCGCAGAAACTCGACCCGGATGCGCAGGACAGCCACGGTATGACGGCGCTGCATTTTGCCGCCAATAACGGCAATACCGATATCGCCAAACTCATGATCAAGAACAAGGCGCGGGTGGATGAGAGCGATCAGGAAGGGCGCACGCCGCTGGCCTATGCGGTGAATGCGGGGCATGTGGAAGTGGCCAGCCTTTTGCTGAAGGCAGGGGCCAACCCTAACCTGCCCATGCAGCAGGGGCAGACGGCGCTGCATATCGCCGCCGCCAAGGGCAATAGCGACATGGTGGATTTGCTGACCAATAACGGCGCGGATAAGAACAAGGTGGATGATCGTGGCTTCACGCCGGGTTATTACGCGCAGTATTACGGCTTTCAGGAACTGGCGAATCGTCTGTTGCCGCCACCGCCGCCACAACCGGTCTATCGCCCTTATTATGGCTATCAGCAGCAGCCTTATTATGCGCCGCCGCCGACCTATTATCAGCAGCCGCAGGCCTATGCGCCGCAGCGCCAGTCCTATCCCGCGCCGCTGATGGCCGCTCCGCAGCCTGCGCCACGTTACCAGGCGCCCGTGCCGCAGCAGGGGTATGCGCCGCCGCAATCGCTGGGGGCGGTGCCACAGGGCTATCAGCCGCCGCAGCGCTATGCGCCGCCCATGCAGGCGCCTTATGCGGCGCCGCAGCCCGTGTATCAGCAGCAGAGCTATCAATATCAGCAAGAGAGCTTGCCGCCGCTGATTTCCAACGGAGGCGGCGCGGCTTATGTGCAGTCTTACGATCTGCCGCCCGCGAGGAAGGAAAGTTACATCTCGCAGCCTAATTTTGTGCCGCCGACGCAGCAGGGCTATGCGCCGCAGGTCTATACTCCCGCTTATCAGCCGCCACTTCAGCCGGTGATGCAGCAGCAGGCTTATACGCCGATGCCCGCGCAATTGCCGTATCAGGGGCAGTACCAGCAGCCCTATAATGGGCAGCCCGTTTACAATAGATAGATTGGGCAACAGGCGAACCCGTACCGTTAGGATTGTTTGGTTTTGCCGAGCCGATCGAACAGGTCGGCGGCCAGTTGCGTCAGGCGTTTTTCCTGAATGGCGGTGCGCAGCTGACGGGTGAGTTCCTGATAATAAGAGAGGTTGTGCCAGGTCATCAGGATAGGGCCGAGCATTTCGTCGGCTTTGAACAGGTGATGAAGGTAAGCGCGGGAAAAGCGGGAGCAGGTGGGGCAGTTGCAGGCTTCGTCAAGCGGGAGCGGGTCTTCGGCGAAGCGGGCGTTGCGGATGTTGACCTCGCCGATGGAGGTGTAGGCGCGGGCCAGGCGGCCGGAGCGGGTGGGGATGACGCAATCGAACATATCCACCCCGCGAAGCACAGCGCCGACGATATCGAGCGGTTTGCCGACGCCCATGAGGTAGCGCGGTTTGTGCGTGGGAAGGTGCGGGACGGTGACATCGAGCGTGTCGAACATAGCCTGCTGGCCTTCGCCCACGGCGAGGCCGCCGATGGCGAGGCCGTTAAAATCCATGTTGCTTAGAACGTCGGCGCTTTCCTTGCGAAGGTCCTCATAAGTGCTGCCCTGGACAATGCCGAAAATGCCGTATCCGTCGCGTTGCTGGAAGGCATCGAGGGAGCGTTTGGCCCAGCGCATGGAAAGGCGCATGGAGTCGGCGGCCTGTTTGTGCGTGGCGGGGAAGGGAGTGCATTCGTCGAAGCACATGGTAATGGTGGAATCCAGATGATGCTGGATTTCGATGGAGCGCTCGGGCGTGAGGTGGTGGGAGCTGCCGTCGATGTGGGATTTGAAGGTGACGCCTTCCTCGGTGATTTTGCGTAAGGAGGAAAGGGACATGACCTGAAACCCGCCGGAATCGGTGAGGATGGGACCGGGCCATTGCATGAATGTGTGCAGGCCGCCGAGGCGGCTGACGCGCTCCGCGCCGGGGCGGAGCATGAGGTGGTAGGTGTTGCCGAGGATGATGGAAGCGCCGGTGGCTTTGACCTGCTCGGGCGTCATGGCCTTGACGGTTGCGGCGGTGCCGACGGGCATGAAAACAGGGGTTTGCACTTCACCATGGGCGGTGTGCAGGGTGCCTGCGCGGGCGTTGCCGTCGGTGTGGGTGATGTTGAAGTTCATGTTCATTTTATGCTTTCCTCATGAGGAGGCTGCTATCACCGTAGGAGTAGAAACGGTAGTGTTTTGCGATGGCTTCCGCATAGGCGGCGTGCATTTCCTCCATGCCTGCGAAGGCGCATACGAGCATCATGAGCGTGGATTTGGGCAGGTGGAAGTTGGTCATGAGCATATCGGCGGATTTGAAATTGTAGCCGGGCGTGATGAAGATGCCGGTGGGGCCGGTGAAGGGGGCGAAACGGCCGTTATCATCCGCGATGCTTTCCAGCGTTCGCAGGGCGGTGGTGCCGACGACGATGATGCGGCGGCCTTCCGTTTTGGCCTGATTGAGGGCGGTGGCGGTGGATTCATCCATCTGGATGATTTCCTCGTGCATCACGTGTTCATTGGTGTCGTCCACCTTCACGGGCTGGAAAGTGCCTGCGCCCACATGCAGGGTGACGAAATGGCGCTGAATGTTTTTGGCGTCGAGTTTGGCGAGCAGGTCTGGCGTGAAGTGGAGACCGGCGGTGGGCGCGGCGACGGAGCCGTCATGTTTGGCGTAGATGGTCTGGTAGCTTTGCTGGTCGGTGCTGTCGGCGGCGCGTTTTTTCTGGATGTAGGGGGGCAGGGGCATCTGGCCGTGCCGGGTGAGCCATGCCATGAGCTGTGTGTGGTCGAGCGAGAAGGAGAGGATGACCTGGCCGTCATCCTGCTTTTCCAGCACATCGGCGGTGAGGTTGTGGCCGAAGGCGACGGGCTGGCCGGGTTTCAGCTTGCGGCCCGGTTTGGCGAAAACGCGCCATCGGTTGCCGCCCATGTGCTGATGGAGGAGGCATTCCACGTTGTTTTCGGTGAAGATGCGGGCGGGTATGACCCGGGAATCGTTGAAGACCATCACGTCGCCGGGTTGGAGGAGGTCGGGCAGGTTATGCACATTCAAGTGCTGGCGCGATGGGCCGTCTACCACCATCAACCGGGCGGCATCGCGCGGGGTGGCCGGGCTGGTGGCGATCAGCTCCTCTGGCAGATGATAATCAAATAAATCTACGCGCATGACGAAACAAACTTGGGAAACTATGATGGGCAGCTAACGCAAAAACCCTATTTGGGCAAGGATACTTCAGGCAAGGTTGGGCATGGAATGGCAGGATGAAGGTATTGTGCTGGCGGTGCGCAGGCATGGCGAGACATCGGCCATTGTGCAGGCCATGACGGCCAGCCACGGGCGGGCCGCCGGGCTGGTGAAGGGCGCGATGCGGGGCAAGCAGGCCAATTTGTGGCAGGTGGGGCAGGTGGTGGAGCTGCGCTGGAGCGCGCGGCTGCAGGAGCATTTGGGCATATTTGGCGGGGAGATGGTGCTGCCCGCGGGCAGTTTGCTGATGCGGGAGCGGGCGGCGCTGGCGGCGTTGCAGGAGTGTTTGCCGCTGCTTTCCATCCTGATGGCGGAGCATGAGAGCCACCCGGATGTGTATGTAGCCACGCGGCAATGGCTGCAATGGCTGTGTGAAAAAACGCGGGAAATGGCGGAATTGCAGGCATCGATTGCCGTGTGGCAGGGGCTTTTGCTGGAGGATATCGGCTATGGGTTTGACTGGTTGCAGTGCGCGGCGACGGGGGAAGATGTTGAATTGACGCATGTTTCGCCAAAATCCGGCGGGGCGGTTGGGGCGGAGGCGGCCCGGCCCTATGAGGGGCGTCTGTTGAAATTGCCTGCCTGGTACCGGGAGGTGATGCTGCATAAACCGCCGAACTGGCTGGAAATTGTGGGGCATATTTCTTTGCCGGAAGCCGCAGAATCGCTGGCAATATCGCGGCATTTCCTGTACCAGTGGGCGCTGCTTCCGATAGGGAAGGAACCGACCTGGAACTTATTGGCTGCGTAACATAGCCAATGGCGATAGTCCGTTGCTTAACCTTAGCTGCCGCAGTCTGGATTCCAGCGAAAGCTGGAATCCAGACTGCGGTGCAACCAATACAGGTCTTGAGTTGTCAACGGCCTGCTGGATTCCAGCTTTCGCTGGAATGACGCAATATGAATAGAGAATTGAACAGGATTTGAGATGAGCAAAGAGAAGACCCATCACCAAGACCCCGCCGGTGCGATTGTGGATGTGCCACTCGTGAATGCGCTTTCGGAGCGGTATCTCTCTTATGCGCTGTCCACTATCATGTCGCGTTCGCTGCCGGATGTGCGGGACGGGTTGAAGCCGGTGCACCGCCGCGTGCTGTATGCGATGCTGCAGCTGAAGCTGGACCCGGCATCGGGCTATAAGAAATGCGCCCGCGTGGTGGGGGATGTGATCGGTAAATACCACCCGCACGGCGATGTGGCGGTGTATGAGACGATGGTGCGCATGGCGCAGAGTTTTGCGCTGCGCTACCCGCTGGTGGACGGCCAGGGGAATTTTGGTTCCATCGATGGGGATAACGCGGCGGCGATGCGTTATACCGAGGCGCGCATGACCAATGTGGCCATGCTGCTGCTCGAAGATATCGAGAATGACACGGTGGATTTTCGCCCCACCTATGATTCGTCTGACATTGAGCCGGTGCTGCTGTCGGCGCGTTTCCCGAACCTTCTGGCCAATGGATCGGAAGGGATTGCGGTGGGAATGGCGACCAGCATTCCGCCGCATAACGTGGCGGAGCTGTGCGATGCGATTCAGCTGCTGATCAAAAAGCCGAAAAGCGACGTGGCGGATTTGATGCAGTTTGTGAAGGGGCCGGATTTCCCGACCGGTGGCTCGCTGGTGGAAGCACCCGAAACGATTTTGAAGGCGTATGAGACAGGCCGCGGAAGCTTGCGCGTGCGCGCCAAATGGGAAGTGGAGCAGCTGAGCCACGGGCTGTACCAGATTGTGGTGACGGAAATTCCGTATCAGGTGCAGAAATCGCGCCTGATCGAGAAGATCGCCGAATTGTTCCGCGATAAAAAGCTCGCGCTGCTCGGGAATATCCGTGATGAATCGACGGAGACTATCCGCATCGTGTTTGAGCCGAAGAGCCGCAATGTGGAGCCGGAAGTACTGATGGAATCGCTCTTCAAGCTGACCGAGCTGGAGAGCCGTTTTGCGCTGAATTTGAACGTGATCACCTCGGCCAATGTGCCGAAGGTGCAGAACCTGAAGGATATCTTGCAGGAATATATCGACCATCGTCTGGTGGTGCTGGACCGCAAGAGTCGTTATCGCCTTGGCAAGATCAAGGACCGGCTGGAAGTGCTGGAAGGTTACCTGGTTGCATATCTGAACCTGGATGAGGTGATTCGCATCATCCGTGAGGAGGATAAGCCCAAGCCGGTGATGATGGAGCGTTTCGGGCTTACCGACAATCAGGCGGAGGCCATCCTCAACATGCGTTTGCGCTCCTTACGCAAGCTGGAGGAATTCGAGATTCGCGGTGAGCATGACAGGCTGAAGGCCGAGCAGGCGGAGCTGGAAGCATTGCTTGGCAGCGATGACAAGCGCATGAGCTGGCTTTCCAAGGATGTGAAGGCGCTGAAGGCGATGTTTTCCGAGGAGACGGAAATCGGCAAGCGCCGCACGCTGGTGACGGATGCGCCGAAGGATATCGATATTTCCGTGGAAGCATTCGTGGAGAAAGAGCCCATCACGGTGCTTTGCTCCAAGATGGGCTGGGTGCGCGCGGTGAAGGGAACCTTCACCGAGATGCCGGATGCCAAATATAAAGAGGGCGATGAAGAGCGGTTTATTATTCCGTGCAAGACGACGGATAAGCTGATGTTCTTCGCCAGCGACGGGAAATGCTACACGGTGCCTGCCAACCGGATTCCGAAAGGGAAAGGGCTGGGTGAGCCGATTCGCCTGATGGTGGATTTGCCGAACGAGGAAGATATTGTTGCGCTATTTGTCAATGAGCCGGGCACGGATGAGCGCCAGTGGCTGGTGGCTTCCAGCGAGGGCAAGGGCTTCCGCATCATTGAAGGCGACATGGTGGCGCAGACGCGCCAGGGCCGCCAGGTGCTGAACCTGAATGACAAGCAGAAGGCCGTGATCTGCACGCCGGTGGATGGCGACAAGGTGGCCGTGATTGGCCAGAACCGCAAGCTGCTGGTGTTTGAGCTGGAGGAAATCCCCGTGATGAAGCGCGGGCAGGGTGTGACGCTGCAGAAATACAAGGATGGCAATATCAGCGATCTTAAAGTGTTCAAAGGCGAGAATGGCCTTAGCTGGAAAAGTGGTGAGCGCGAGCGGGTGGAGCCAAACCTGAACATGTGGCTGGGCAAGCGTGCGAGTGCGGGCAAATTGCCGCCGACGGGCTTTCCGCGGAATAATAAGTTCGCTTAGGTTTAAGATACCCCTCACCCCAACCCTCTCCCTCAAGGGGAGGGTTGGGGTGCCCTCGCTTGTTTCTCTAGCAATCCAGCAACGCTGACATGACTCCCTCTCTCGTGAGGGAGAGGGTTGGGGTGAGGGGCATCTATAGTGTGTGATGCATCGCGATGTTGTGAACGCGGAGGTATTCCACGCCTTCCGCGGCGAGTTGCCGTGAAAGGGTGTATGTTTCGGCATCACGCGTTTCGCTGAGGTTCGGCAGGGTTTTCAGGAATGATTTGCGGGAATGGCCGATGAGGAGGGGGATGCCCTCCACACGGATGGCGTGGGTGTTTTCGATGATGCGCCAGCTTTGGGCGGCGGTTTTGCCGAAGCCGAGGCCGGGATCGAGGATGATGCGGTGAGGGGCGATGCCGTTTTCCTGCAAGCGGGTGACGGTTGCTTCGCTCCATTGTTTGAGGGTGGTTAAGACGTCGGTATTTTCCGGCAGGGTGATGGATGGATCGGCCGGGATGGTGAGGCTGTGCATCACCACGCAGGTGGCGTCGCTGTGTTTGACGACATCGAGCATAGCGAGGGGGAAGCCGGTAACGTCGTTTACCCAGTCGATGCCTTCGCCGAGGGCGCGGGCGATGGTTTCGGGGTGGCGGCTGTCGAGGCTGACGAGCACGTTGTTGCTGTGGGCGAGTTTGATGATGTCGCTCAGAATGGGAGAGAGGCGTTGCCATTCCTGTGCGGGGGTGAGGGGGGTGGCGCCCGGGCGGGTGGATTCCGCGCCGATATCGATGATGTGGGCGCCGTCTTTGATGAGTTGTTTGGCATGGGCGTAGGCGGTTTCGGCATGGTCGTGCTCGCCGCCGTCGGAGAAGGAATCGGGCGTTATGTTGAGGATGCCGACCAGCTTACTCATAGGTGAATGCTTCGAGGATGCCGTCATAGCCGATGGTGGCGGCCATGTCCGACACGCGTTTGCCGGTGACGGGATGGACCCATCTGGGTGCGATGTCGTTTAAAGGAAGCAGTACGAAATTGCGCTTATCCAGTTGCGAATGGGGCAGGGTGAGGGTCGGGGTTTGCAGCACCAGGTCGTCATAGGCGAGGATATCGACATCCACCTCGCGCGGGCCCCAGTGGCCGCGCTTCTGGCGACCGGCGGCATGTTCGGCGGCCTGGGTGTGTTCGAGCAGGGCATGGGGGGTGAGGTTGGTGATGGCGGCCACGGCGATGTTGATGAAGGAGATGTTCCATTCCGGCGGGGCGTTTTCCGGCAGGAGGGCGGCATTCTCATAGGCGTTGGAGATGGCGGTGATCTGGATGACGGGCTTGAGGTGATCCAGCGCGGCCTGGAGGTTGGCAAGGCGGTCGCCCACGTTGCTGCCGAGGCTGAGAAGAATGTGATGTTCTGGCGCTGGATTCATACGGGCCTCTGGTCTAGAAGCATAACTATGACATCTGTGCCCGCTTACATCAATGGTTTGCCTGCCGAGGAGGCTGGGGGAATCTCTCCCGCCGACCGGTGCTTCCGTTATGGCGACGGGTTGTTTGAGACGATGCGCGTGGTGAAGGGGCGCATCTGGAACGAGGCGTTTCATCGGCAGCGTTTGATGCAGGGCATGAAGCGGCTTGGCATGGAGGGCGCGGTGGAATGGCCGGTTCCGCAGGCGGATGGCTTGTTGAGGCTTGGTGTGAGCCGTGGTGTGGGGGGGCGCGGTTATCTGCCGCCGGAAAAGCCCGTGCTGAATGTGGTGACGGAGCATTTCGCGGCACCACCTTTTCTGGGAATGGCCGCGCGGTTGTGGCTGGGGGAATGGCGCAGGCCGCCTTCCGATAGTCTGCCGCATGAGGTGAAGCATGCGAGCGGGTTGAATTCCGTGCTGGCGCGGATGGATGCGGCGAAGAATGGGTGCGATGAGTGCCTGTTGCTTTCCGTGGATGGATGGGTGGCGGAGGCGAGCTCGGCGAATATCTTCTGGCACAAAAATGGTGAGTGGTTCACGCCTGCGCTGGATATCGGCGTGCTGCCGGGCAGCGTGCGCCATTGGCTGATGGGGCGGGTGAAGGTGATGGAAGGGCGTTTTCGTTTGCCTGATTTGCTGGCGGCGGATGGGGTGGTGCTGACCAATGTAGGCTGGGGGCTTTGGCCGGTGGAATTGCTGAAGCCGCATGGGCATGTGTGGCAACGGACGGATGAGGTGCGCGCCCTGCGCCATGCGCTGCTGAAGGAATGGGGGGTGGACAATGCGGATGCGTGAGCTGCCCTGGCGGCACCCATTGGCCTGCGCGGACTGGCTGGCGGAGCGAGGCGAAGCGGAATGGGCCTTGTTCTATTCCAGCATGGAGACGAGCTATAGCGGTGGGAAATCGTTGCTGGCCTGGGGTGTGGAAAAACGCGTGGATGGTGGTGACTGGGATGCGTTGAGCGAGCATCTGTCCCAATATGACAATGAATATGAGCATGCCTGGTTCGGGTATCTTGGCTATGGGTTGAAGAACCGGCTGGAGAAGCTGCCGGAGGATGTGGCGGATGCGGCGATCAGCATCGGCTCCGCCTTGCCGGACATGCAATGGCGGCGCTATGCGCATGTGCTGGTGTTCGATCATGCGGCGAAGCGGCTGTTTGCCTATAGCGATGCACCGGAGGCGATGGACAGCTTGCCCCGCGCGGAAGATGCGCCCGCGCTTGCGCAGAAGACGCAGGGGCACCGGGTGGTGATGAGTTCACCTATGACGGATGGTGAATATCTGGTGAATGTGGGAAGGATTCTGGAGCATATCGCGGAGGGCGATATCTATCAGGCGAACCTGACGCGGAAATATACGGGGCATGTTGAGGGACGTAGATGGCGGCATTTTGATTTGTTCTGCAAACTGTGCGAAGTGAGCCCGGCGCCTTACAGCGCGTTTCTGCAACTGGGGGAGACGGCAATCCTTTCCTCCAGCCCCGAGCGGTTTTTATCGATGGATGCGAAAGGGCATATCGAGGCGCGGCCGATCAAAGGGACGCTCCGGCGCGGGGACAGCAAGGCGGATGACGCAGCGCTGGCGGAAAAGCTGGCGCATAGCGAGAAGGACCGGGCCGAGAACCTGATGATTGTGGACCTGATGCGGCATGATCTGTCGCGCATTGCGGTGCCAGGAAGTGTCGAGGTGCCTGCGTTGTTCGAGGTGCAGCCTTTTGCGACCGTGCATCATATGGATTCCACCATCCGCGCGCAGAAGCGCAGCGACATTGCGGCGCTGGATGTGGTGAAGGCGTGTTTTCCGCCCGGCTCGATGACGGGAGCGCCGAAAATACGCGCAATGGAGATCTGTACCCATCTGGAGAAATACCGAAGGGGGGTGTATAGTGGCGCAATCGGCTGGTTCGGCGGGGATGGCAGCATGGATCTCTCGGTGGTGATCCGCACCCTCATCATGCAGGGGGACCGGTTTGAGTTTCAGGTGGGTGGCGCAATTGTCAGCGATTCGGTTCCGGAAAAGGAGCTGGAGGAGGTTCAGGTGAAATCACGCGGGATATTGAAGGCATTGGGAGTGTTATGACGAAAGAGAAGCTGATTTATGCGCTCAGCCATTTCGGCCCGGCGGTGGGATTTCTGATCGGGTTTCATCTGGGCGGCTTGATGGCGGCGACGCTGACGGTGGTGATCGTCACGCCGATTGCCCTGCTGCTGCATTATTCGCATTATCGGAAATGGCCGTTGCTGCCCGCCATAACCTGTGCCTTCGTGCTGGTGTTCGGCGGGCTGACACTGGCGTTTAACGATCCGCTTTTCATCAAGATGCGGCCGACGGTGGTGAACCTTGTGTTTGCGCTGACGCTGGCCATCGGGCTGGCGGCCGACAGGCTTTGGGTGAAGCAGGCGCTCGGCCATCAATTCAACCTGCCGGACAATGCATGGAAAATGCTGACCTGGCGGATGGTGGGCATGTTCGTGATGCTTGCCTGCGTGAATGAAATCGCCTGGCGGCATACGCCGGATAATGTTTGGGTGAACATCAAGCTGTTCGGGTTACCGACATTGATCATGCTTTTTTTCCTGGCGCATTTGCCATTTTTTCAGAAATACATGATAGTGCCTGATAATCAGCCTAAAAGCTGACGTTTTTTAGGGAGTTACCCAGTCATGGTCGTCGCCACGCTCAGAAATACCCCCCGGGAGGAAACCGTTAAGGCCTATGTGACCATGAAGCTGGAGAACCAGATGCTTGGTATGCCGGTTTCCTGCGTGCAGGACGTGCTGAAGAACCGGATGATCACGCCCGTGCCGCTGACGCATGAATGCATTGCGGGCGTGATGAACCTGCGCGGGCGCGTGGTGACGGCGATCGATATGCGCAAGCGGCTGGGCATGCCCATCGTCGAGCATGGGCCGGACGATGAATTGACGCTGGTGGTGGTGAATTACCACGAGGAGCTTTACGGACTGATTGTCGATAAGATCGGCGATGTACTGAACCTGCCGGATAATAAAATCGAACACACGCCGCCGCACTTGAAAGAGCATTGGAAGGCCATTGCCTCCGGCGTGTATCCCATGCAGGACAGTTTGATGGTGATTGTCGACCCCGAGCGGCTGTTCGTGGTATAAAAGGGCTGTAAGCAGCCATCATTCCTCATTGCATCTCTGTGGTATCGGCCTACAAGGGTATGCCTTACCTGAGGCTGAACCAGGCTGTGAAGATGAACGACACGCAACATGCATGGATGCGCCGTCTGGCGCGGCACCCGTTGATGGTGGATGTAAAAGAGCGGCTGGATAGCTGGATCGATGAACCGGACCTGCTGCGCCATGTGCTGCGCGAAAACCAGTTTGGCCAGGCATTGCTGTGCGTGCTGCTTGGGATGGTGGTGGGGGCTATCGTGGCTTCGCTGCATCATGCGTTGAAGGTGCTGCACGAGGCGATTTTTCTGCTTGGGCCGGGGGAATATATCAGCTCGGCCTCAAGCATCGACTGGGTGAGGGTGGTAACCGTGCCTGCCGCGGGCGCTGTGCTGCTGGTGATTGTTTCTTCCCTGATGCGCTACTGGCGGCCCAAAGAAGTGATCGACCCGATTGAGGCGAATGCGCTGATGGGCGGGCGCATGCCCTTTATCGACAACCTGCGCCTGCTGCTGGAATCCTTCATTTCCAGCGCGTCGGGGGTGTCGTTCGGGATGGAGGCGGCTTACACCCAGATGGGCTCGGGCTTTCTTTCCTGGGCGGGGCAGAAGCTGCAATTGCGGCGGGAGGATTTGCGTATTTTTGTGGCTGCGGGCGCGGCAGCGGCTGTTTCGGCTGCGTTTAACGCGCCGCTGGCAGGCGCGTTTTACGGGTTTGAGCTGGTGCTTAGCGTTTATACGATTTCTGCTTTGCTGCAGGTGGGGTTGTGCGCGCTTTCCAGCGCGGTGTTCGTGCGGATATTCACGGAAGGCACGCCGATTT
The DNA here is from genome assembly GCA_016124905.1 of bacterium. Classification (NCBI taxonomy): domain Bacteria; species bacterium. The sequence goes on along the minus strand of WGMV01000002.1, from coordinate 30,586 downwards.
TTCAGCTTTCCAATAACGTGATTGATGTGCCGATTTATAATTACGGGTTGTTTTTTGTGCTGGGGATTGCCTCGGCGTTCGTGGGTATTGCGACCATGAAAATGGTGACCAGCTGTGAGCATACGGCCAACAGGCTTTCCCTGCCGGATTGGCTGAGGCCGGTATGTGGCGGCATGGTGCTTTCCCTCATTGCGCTGTTGTTTCCGCAGGTGTTGGGAAGCGGGCAGGGCGCAATCGACGACCATTTGAACCGGGCCTGGCCGCTTTTACCGCTGATCGTGCTGCTGCTGGCGAAAATGGCGGCCTCGGCTGTTTCCATCGGTGCCGGGTTTCGGGGCGGGTTGTTCAGTTCGTCGTTGTTTCTGGGATGTTTGACGGGGCAGATCATGGGCGTGGTGGCCAGTTATCTGCTGCCGCAGACGCCGGGGCAGGTGGAGAGTTTCATGCTGGTTGGCATGGGCGCGGTGGCGACTTCCATCATCGGCGCACCGGTGACAATGGTGCTGCTGGTGCTGGAGCTGACCGGAAGCTTCGCGGCGACTTCGGGCGTGCTGTTTGGCGTGCTGGTGTCGTCTTCTCTCACACGGTACATGTTCGGCTATTCCTTCTCAACCTGGCGGTTTCACTTGCGTGGGTTGCGTATTCATGGGGCGCAGGATATCGGCTGGATCAGCGACCTTAAGGTAAGCAAACTGATGAAGAGCGACGCGCGCATTGTCCCGGGCGATACCAGCCTGGCCGATTTGCGTGAGGTGGCGCCACTGGGCGATACGCGCCGGGTGTTTGTGGTGGATAAGGGCCATGAATATCAGGGTGTGGTGGATGTAAACGCCATCCACAGCCCAAACCTGGATAAGCGGCTGAATGAAACCGTGGCGCGTGAGCTGGCAAAAGGGAAGGATTTTTATCTTCTGCCGGATGAGGATATTCAGCATGCGATGAAGCAGTTTGAGCGATCCGAGCTGGAGGAACTGCCGGTGCTGGATTCGCTGAAAAGCCACAAGATTATCGGCTATGTGACGGAGGCTTATACGCTGAAGCGTTACGCGCAGGAGCTTGAGACGCAAAATTCCGCCATACGTCTGCCGTTGCAGGGAAAGAAGCTCAGCTAGAAGGCAGCAGCATGTTGCCGGTGGCATCCAGCGTGAATTGCGGGTTCCAGGCTACTTCCCAGATATGCCCATCCGGATCGGCGAAGAAGCCGACATAACCACCCCAGAAGATATCGTGCGCAGGTTTGATGATGGTGGCGCCTGCTGCTTTGGCGGTGGCCATCACGTCATCCACTTCTTCACGCGTGTGGGTGTTGTAGGCGAGGGTAATGCCGGAAAAGCGCGCGCCGTCGTCCTTCACCTCCATATCCCTGGCCAATGAGGCGCGGGAATAGAGCGACAGTACCATGCCGCCGGTCTGGATGAAGCAGACCTCCTCCTGGCTGAGGGGGGAGATGTTCCAGCCCAGGCCTTTTTCATAAAAACGGCGGGATTGGGCGACGTCTTTTACACCAAGGGTCACAAGGGTGAGGCGGGGTTGCATGGGCTTCTCCTTTCGGCTTTTTTACTTATGGCCAAATAAAAAGGCCGTGGCAAATGCCACGGCCTTTTCGGTTTTGCCAAGATAACTTGGCGAGCATAAGGCTAGAAGTCGCCCATACCGCCTGCATGTGCCATCGGGTTGGCGGCGTTGCTGTTGGCGGGTTCCGGTTTGTCGGCAACCAGGGCCTCGGTCGTGATCATCAGACCGGCAACGGAAGCGGCGTTTTGCAGGGCATTGCGCACGACTTTGGTCGGGTCGATGATACCGGCCTTGATCAGGTCGGTATATTCGTGGTTCTGGGCATCGTAGCCGTAAGTGGCTTCTTTCTGGTCGAGCAGTTTGCCCACTACCACGGCTCCGTCTTCGCCTGCGTTGGCAACGATCTGACGGATCGGGGCTTGCAGGGCGCGCTTCACGATAGCGATACCGGCTTTCTGGTCTTCGTTGGCGCTTTTCAGCTTTTCCAGAACGCGGGAAGCGTAAAGCAGCGTGGAACCACCGCCCGGGACGATGCCTTCTTCCACCGCAGCGCGGGTGGCGTGCAGGGCGTCTTCAACGCGGTCCTTGCGCTCTTTCACTTCGATTTCGGAAGCGCCGCCGACTTTCAGAACGGCCACGCCGCCTGCCAGTTTAGCCAGGCGCTCCTGCAGCTTCTCGCGGTCGTAATCGGAGGTGGTTTCCTCGATCTGGGCTTTGATCTGCTTCACGCGGGCCTGGATGGCGTCTTTCTTGCCAGCACCGTCGACGATCGTGGTGTTGTCTTTGGTGATGGTGATGTGCTTGGCTTTGCCGAGCAGCGCCAGGGAGGCTTTTTCCAGCTGCATGCCGGTCTCTTCGCTGATGACGGTGCCGCCGGTGAGGGTGGCGATATCATCCAGCATGGCTTTGCGGCGGTCGCCGAAGCCGGGAGCTTTCACGGCAGCGACTTTCAGGCCGCCACGCAGTTTGTTGACCACCAGCGTTGCCAGAGCCTCGCCTTCAACATCCTCAGCAATGATGAGGAGCGGACGGCCGGTCTGGACAACCTGCTCAAGCAGCGGCAGCATCTGCTGCAGGCCGGAGAGTTTTTTGTCGAACAGCAGGATGTAGGGGCTTTCGAGGTCCACGGACATCTTGTCGGCATTGGTGACGAAGTACGGGGAGAGGTAGCCACGATCGAACATCATGCCTTCCACAACATCCACCTCGAACTCAAGGCCTTTGGCTTCTTCAACCGTGATGACGCCTTCCTTGCCCACTTTCTGCATGGCTTCGGCGATTTTGGTGCCGACTTCCTTGTCGCCGTTGGCGGAAATGGTGCCGACTTGCGCGATTTCGGACTGGCCTTTAACCGGGCGGGAGATGTTTTTGATTTCTTCGGTCACGGCGTTCACGGCCAGATCGATGCCACGCTTGAGGTCCATCGGGTTCAGACCGGCGGCAACGGCTTTGGCGCCTTCGCGGAAGATGGCCTGGGCCAGCACGGTGGCGGTGGTGGTGCCATCGCCGGAGATGTCGGCGGTTTTGCTGGCGACTTCACGCAGCATCTGGGCGCCCATGTTCTGGAATTTGTTCTCCAGGCTGATTTCCTTGGCAACGCTTACGCCGTCCTTCGTGATGCGCGGCGCGCCGAAGGCTTTCTCGAGCAGCACGTTGCGGCCTTTGGGGCCCAGGGTCACTTTTACGGCATCGGCGAGGATATCCACCCCGCGGAGGATTTGTTCGCGTGCTTCGGCACCGAAGCGAACGTCTTTAGCAGCCATGTTGATTCTCCGTTAGATTAATTAATGGGTTACGAGCTTAGCGAGTTGGGCCATGAGGCCCCGCGCCTAATGGGCGCGTGAACTTGCCCGAAGGGCAGGTCAGGAACGCTAAGCGGCTTTTTTCTTGGAAGTGGCAGCATCCAGCACCACGCCCATGATGTCGGACTCTTTCATGATGAGCAGCTCTTTGCCGTCCACCTTCACTTCCGTGCCGGACCATTTGCCGAACAGCACGATATCGCCTTCTTTCACGTCCATCGGGATGATTTTGCCGCTATCGTCGCGGCTGCCGGCGCCTACGGCCACCACTTTGCCCTGCTGGGGCTTTTCCTTGGCGGTGTCGGGGATGATGATGCCGCCAACGGTTTTCTCTTCGCTATCCAGGCGTTCAACCACGACGCGGTCGTGCAGGGGGCGTATTTTCATAGGTTTCTCCTTCAAAAGAACGAGCCGAATAAGGCTTTGTGTTTCAATGCATGTGCACAGGTAAGCGCGTTGCAATGCGCTTTCAAGGGCTAAATCATAAAAAAAGTGGTGGTATGGGCGATTTTTTTGCCTGTTTCAGGGGGGCGCTATCACAAAACTTTAATATTAAGTGTTACAATATGGCTCTAATCATTCCGATCTACCGAAGGTGGGGTAGTCAAAATGGGAATTTACCGCTGGGATAATGGAGCGAGGCTCTATTCATACAAGGGGCAAGCCGTTATTACGGCCAAGCCGGGGCAGAGCGCGGACGAAGTAAATTCGCTGATTCAAGGGCTTGAAGCCGCAGGTTATACGGTTGTTCCCACGGAAATTTCCTCGGGCCTGACGCATGAGGTGCGCTTTCATGACCTGGCAAGCATCGACCCGAAACTGCTGGATTACCTGAAAGAGCGCGTGGCGGTGGAAAACCGCATCCTGGAACAGGATCATAACAAGACCGTTCGCACCATCAATGGCAGCAGCCTGACGCCGGAACAAAAGGCGCGTGAAATCAGCGAACTGGGCAAGCCAAGCTTTGCCAGCATCGAAGTGGGCGATAACAGCATCACCATCAAAGGGCTGCATGAAGAGCGCGTGGCGCATGAATTCTTCCGCATGGGCGATTTGTGGGACAGCATCGGCAAAGGCCATACGGAACACAAGGCGGTGGCCGGTTCCAGCGCTCCCGGCCTGCGTTTGACCGGTGTGCGGGACGATGAGGCGCTGATTCGCCAGCTGGAGAAGGCAAACTGGGGCACGGGCTTTGTGCGGGATGAGTTCTACGGGCTTAACCCTGTGCAGAAAAACCTCGCCAAACTGCTGAATAACGCCGATGTGGTCGGCCCTATCCTTTATGGTTTCGGCGATAGCCGCATTCTTCTTGCCACTATCGACGATGCGCGCCGTTTGGGCATCAGCCCGCTGGCGCATCCGCGTTTCGGCGAGGGCGCCGGGTTTCTTTCCGGCAGCATCGGCTGGCTCATCAATTCCGTTCTGAAGCGCCCGGGAACCGTCAAAAGCGTGGTGGACCGGCTTGACCAGAATTTCCGCGTGGGTGACGAGGTAGACTTCAACAAGGCCATCAATTTCGGCCCAGATGGCAAGGATCTGGGCGCAATCCCACGCCTTGGCCGCACCTTTCTGGCCGATGGCGGGCGTTTTGTGATGATGCTGGCCAATCTCTGGGCCGGTTCGTCGCTGATTCGCGGCCGTAACGAGGAGGTGCTTTCCACCGAGACGATCGGCAACGGCCATGTTAACGTGAAGCTCGATGAGGTGACCGGCGAGATCGCCCGGACTAAAAAACTCAAGCCGCAGGCGGTTTTCTCAGGCCTGGTGCTGATGTTCTCGGCCTCCATTTTCGCCTTCATGCCGCGCCGCGGGGTGGATCATCCCGATTTCGATTATGCCAATATCAGCGATTCGCTGCGCGATAAGCCGATTATCGGCGGTATCTGGCGTGCGGCCAATAAATTCTTTACGCAAAACAGCTTCGGCAAGACCATCGGCGCGCCGTGGGTGGGCTTTTGGGACCATGTGTCGAAGGATCCGTTCGGTTTTGGCGGCCCGTGGATCACGGCGCATAATGCCCAGCAGATCGCCTTCAACGCAAAAGATTTGTTCGAGGTGCGCGCGAAAATGGCCGAGCTGCGCCAGCAGGTGGCCGATTACCGCGGCATGGTGGATGCCAATATCGCCGACCCGAAAAACCCGCTGCCGCTTGGCGAAGGCGGCAAGCCAGTGCATTTTGAGGGCGAGGAACTGGCCCGTGTGCAAAAAGCCCTTAAGGACATGCTGGAGCATGGCACGGATTTCGACCATAAAGCGCCGCGCTACAGCAAGCCGGGCAGCAAGGAATATCAGGCGAAGCTGCAGAACCCCGAGACCTATCTGGATTATTACCAGCAGTTCAAGGAAAAGCAGAAGGATAACCGTCAGGGGCTTTCCGAAGCCGACCGCTATATCGGTATGCAGGCGGCCAACCTGCTGAACCTGAATGAATATGAGCAGATCAACAAAACGGCTTTTGGGCGTTTTTTCGGCTACAGCAACATGCTGCTGGCTGCCACGACGCTGGCCAATGCCGACAAGAACTCCACCATCCGCAATGCCGCAATGGGCGTGAATGACCTGCTGGTGACCACGGCGGCTGCGGCGGAATGGGTGAAATCCAAAACCGGCGACAAGCAGTTGACCGACGACCAGATCACGAACGTGGCGAAAAGCCTGAGTCAGGACCGCGAGGCGGTGAAGAATGGCTGGGGTGTGGAAGTGATCCAGCGCGCGCTGACCGCCAGGTTGCGTGGTGAGACGCTGCCGGAAGAGCAGCAGATGCTTGACCGTTTCATTCATGCACAGGCGGTGGAAACCAATGCCGCACCTTCCCTGGAAGACCAGAGCCTGATGGCTGCTGCGGCCAAGCAGGTGATTGTGCCTGGTGTGAGCCAGGAAATGTTCAGCATGTAATTCGCTTTGCGAATTACATGCTGGCCTTAGTGGCTCGCTCCGCCCGCATAATTAAAATTGCCATGCTCCGCATGGACGCGCCCAATAAGGCGCGGCCCTCCATATGCGTCGCCATGCTTCGCATGGACGGTGCCAGTCGCGCTACGCTCCGGCTTTTATGTGAGGTTTTGTGTGTAAAGCTAGGCTGCTTTCAATTTTTTGAGAAGGCGCCCCTGATTGGCAGGGGTGATGCGGATGCTGAGGCGCAGATTGCTTTCGGCCTGCTGCTGTTCCATCACATGCGCGTTTTCGTGCAGCCAGGCGGAGATGCCGCCTTCGTCGGGGTGGAGTTCCACCGACATGGTCACCGTGTTGCTGCTGAGGGCTTCGTCGATGGCGGCGGTCAGGCGGTCAAGGCCTTCGCCCGTATGCGCGGAGATGCAGACGGTGCGCAGCTCGTCGGCGGCCAGGCGCAGCATGTCGGCCTGTTGTTCCTCGTCGAGCACATCCATTTTGTTCCAGCATTCGAGCATGGAATCCAGCGCTTCGGTGGAGAGGTCCAGCGTTTTCAGCACTTTTTCAACATCGAGTTTCTGAATGTCGGTCTCTTCGTGCGAGATGTCGCGCACATGCAGGATGAGCGTGGCCTCCAGCACTTCCTCCAGCGTGGCGCGGAAGGCTTCCACCAGTTGCGTGGGGAGGTTGGAGATGAAGCCCACCGTATCGGACAGCATGATATCCACGCCCGAAGGCAGTTTCAGCTTGCGGAGCGTGGGGTCCAGCGTGGCGAAGAGCTTGTCCTGCGCCAATACCTCCGCCCCGGTAAGGCGGTTGAAAAGGGTGGATTTGCCGGCGTTCGTATAGCCCACCAGCGCCACGACCGGGTAAGGAGCCTCGCGGCGCTTCTTGCGGTGCAGTTCACGCGTCTGGCGGACTTCCTGGAGTTCTTTTTTCAGTTTGATGATGCGGTCGCGGATGATGCGTTTATCCAGCTCAAGCTGGCGTTCGCCCGGGCCGCCCGTGAAGCCGCCGCCGCCGCGCTGGCGCTCAAGGTGCGACCAGGCGCGGACGAGGCGGCCTTTCTGGTAATCCAGCGAGGCGAGTTCCACCTGCAACTGGCCTTCACGCGTGCGGGCGCGCTGGCCGAAAATCTCAATGATGAGGGCCGTGCGGTCGATGACCTTGCATTTCCAGGCATTCTCCAGGTTGCGCTGCTGGACAGGAGAAAGGGCGCAATCCATCACAGCCAGCGTGATGCCCTGTTCATCCACGATCTGCTTCAGCTCATCCACCTTGCCTTGGCCGATATAGTGGGAAGGGCTGACGCTGGCGAGGTTGCAGGGTTCGGCATGGGCCACATCCAGCCCGGCGGCGTTTACCAGGCCGATGGCCTCTTCCACGCGGCCGTCGGACGAGCGGTTGACGCTGCTGATGCCGCCGCGAGGGGCGCGGCGGGCAGTCGGGCAGACGAGCAATACCTGTTCGACAAGGGGAGCCGTATCAATTGGCTGCGACAAGCGGTTTACTCGAAATCATCGGGCATGGGCACGTCGTCGTGCTCGCCCACTTCAATGCCGAAATCCTCCGGCGTCAGCGCGCCGGCGGGCACCACGGTGGCCACAGCATGCTTGTAGATCATCTGGATTTGCGGGCCACGGCGAAGCGTGATGCAGAAACTGTCGAAACTGCCGACAATGCCTTGCAGTTTCACGCCGTTGATGAGGTAAACGGTGACGGGGAGTTTCTTTTTGCGGAGGGCGTTGAGGAAATTATCCTGAAAATTATTGGCTTTATCCTGGCGCATGTTTTTTTCCTTTTTCATTGGATATGTTGCGCTGCATAATAGATGCTATTTCGCGATTGTCCATAACCTAACATCATCTTTAGCCATGACGATACACGCCCCCAACGACCCGTTTGAACTGTTTGAAAGCTGGTATGCCGAAGCGGGTGCGCTTGGCCTGAAAGAGCCGACCGCCATGCATCTTGCCACGGCGGATGAGCATGGGATGCCCTCCTGCAGGGTGGTGTTGCTGAAGGCGCTGGATACGGGATTTGTGTTTTTCACGAACAGCACCAGCCAAAAAGGGCATGAGCTTGAAGTGAACCCCCAGGCGGCGCTCAATTTTTACTGGATGCGCCTGGGCAAGCAGGTGCGGGTGCAGGGGAAGATTGTCCGCGTGAGCGAGGCGGAAAGCGATAATTATTACAACAGCCGCGCGCGGGAAAGCCAGATTGGCGCATGGGCGTCGCTTCAGTCCCAGCCGATGCCCGAGGCCGACAGCCTGAAAAAGCGCTTTGCCGAGTTTGACCGGCAATATGAAGGCAAGCCGGTGCCGCGCCCGCCGCACTGGGGCGGCTACCGCCTGGTGCCGGATGTCATTGAATTCTGGCAGGAACAGCCGCACCGGCTGCATGACCGGTTGATATACCGACGGGACGGCACCCACGGTGCCTGGAGCACGGAACTTCTATTTCCGTAAGCTTTAACTAAGTGAAGCTTACGGGCTCCGGGTCGGCTCGCTCTGCTTGCATCGTTTGAATTGCCATGCTCCGCATGGACGGGCCCGTTGCGCTATGTGCTCCCGTTTTTAGCAGACGGTGGCGCTGCAATTCGGGGTTTCGAAGAGCTTGAGCGACACCAGTTCGATGCCCTCGCTGGCAAACAGCTCCTTACGGCAGAGCTCGGCCAGGAAGGCGGCCATATTCTCGGCAGTGGGGTTGCAGGGCATGTAAAAGCTGGTCTGGCCGGTATGGCCGTCGATGAAGCGCCCCAGTTCCTTGTCATCCTGGTGGAGGATGATGGTGTGGTCCCAGTTGGCGTCGATCCAGGTCTGGAGTTTTTCCTTCAGGATGCCGAAATCCACCACGCGGCCTATCTTATCCAGTTCCGGCGCGCTGAAGCTGGCTTCCACCACATAGCGGTGGCCATGCACATGGCGGCATTTGGATTCGTGCTCACGCAGGCGGTGCGCGGCGTCGAATTCCACACGGCGGGTGATGATCACGCGTGAGTTCATGACTGCTTTTTACGAATGTTGCGGGGCGTTGTTAGCCTTAAGCGCCTGTTCGGGCAAGTGTTGAGCGGCGGACTGGGCCAGTTGCGGGTCGTGCCGCATGGCGTTGTGGCTGTTTTCCTGTCCGGCGCCGGTTGCAAGGTTGTGGTTGGCCTTGTCGCCCAGTTTCAAGTGGTCGAGCACCCAGGAAACGGCCTGGCTCACCAGGTTTACGCTTGGGTCTTTCCAGGTGAAATCGGTGAAGGTGCGTTTCAGCGCGAAATAGGGGGCGTAACCGGCATAGCGCTCGGCGGAGGCATCGGCCAGTTCCACGCGGGATTTATACTGCTCGGCGGTGGCTTCCTGATGCGTGAGAGCGTTGCGGACGTTGAGTTCCGCCAGGAAAAGCCCTTGCAGGCCGGCGGAATGAAGCGCCGTGTATTTTTTTACCTGATGGCCCACTTCGTCCTGCATGGCGACCAGGCTGTCATTCACATCATCCAACAGGCCGGGCTTGCCCTGCTGCTGCTCGATTTTCAGGTTTTCCGGCTTTCTGATGGCATCCACCGGGCGATCGCCGTTGATATAGTCCTTATAAAAAGCGTGAGTGACGGATTTGGACTGTTCGTGGAGGCATTCCTCGAAGAAGCTTTTGGAAATCTGCTCACGCGCCTGCAACAGCTCGTCATGCACGGCGGCGGGCAGGCGCAGGGCCAGATGGTCCATCAGCAGTTTTTCACGCTCTTCAAAAGCGGTGCGGAGATTTTGCGGGGTTTTTTCCAACTGGGGATGAAGGGTATCAAGCTGAAGCTTATCAAGCGGCAGGTCGATGCTCTTTTTTTTACATATCTCCTGCATTCGGAGGGGCAGCTCGGTAAATAGCCGCTCGATCAGCATGTGATCACGGGCTTCCTTCAGTTCCTTGGCGGCCATTTCGCCGTAATGGCGGCCGGGAGAAAAACCGACGGACACGGCAGGGTACATGGCGGTGCCGATCTGGAAAGTGCGGACGGCGCAAAAGCTGGCGATATCCACCAGGCCGTTCCAGAGCCTGCCCAGGCCTTTGCTTTCGCGCTCGGGCTGAGCGTGCATGTATTCGCGCAGTTTGCTCTGGCTCGGGCGCAGCCACCAGTCCACCAGCAAATCCTGCCAGACGAGCATGCCGATCCAGTTATAGGCCACGAAGGGGATGTTGTAGTGGATGTGGGTGTTTTTCAGCTCGCTGTTTTCGCTGGAGCGCTTGCGGCTGAAGAATTCCTTGATGGGGGTGTAGAAGATACCGATGAAATAATCGTAGGTGAAATCGCCGCGGATGGCGTTTTCAACCATGTCATAGCCGATTTTACCGATGGCGCGCGGCAGGCTTTGTTTCTTTTTCCATTCGGCAAATTCGGGGGAATTGCGGAATGCGGGATCGTTGTTGTGGTGGATGTAGCGGAGCCCGTCCTTGGCGGCCAGGTAGAGGCGGTTGACGACATAATCCGCCTGGCCCATGCAGGCGAAATCGGTCGAGATTTCCATAAAGCGGCGGCCGTAGCTCTTGGCGCGGTGCTGCGGACGGGCTTCGTCCGGTATATCCTTCTCTTCTTTATGGAGGTTGTAGAAACGTTTGCGAAAATAGCCTTTTTCAATGGCTTCGTCGGTCACATCGGCGCGGATGCCCAGCGCCTTGCGGCCTTCCTCGGTTATTTCATAACGGGAGCGATCCTTGCCGAAAAGCGCATCATAGCCTTTATCCATAACATCCGCCGCGCCGCGGATGAGCCTGGCGGGAGCCTGTTGGCGCAAGGGAGCGCCGGTATCGTCGGTTTTGAAGGATTCGACCGTATATTTGTTCACGGCCGCCTGAACCACGGTGCCGACGCTGCGGCGCAGGGCCATGGTGGTGGCCACGGTTTCCGCCGCCTGGCCCCATTTCATGCCTTTCATGTAGGTTTCATGAAGGGGGTGATTCCGGCCGGAGGGGGCAGTGTTTTCAATGTGGTAGTAGGTTTTGTCTTTTAAATACGGAGAGTTAGGGCCTCTCCCGTCGCCGTCCCGTGGTGCCATGGGCGGCGTATCTGTTTGCATGGGGGAATGATCAACAGTAGCTGACACCATCCCGTATCGTCCAACAGATCGTCATATTCGTTACTCTCCCTATGGTTTCAGCCTATCACACCCATCTTAAGGATTGGTGACAGTTACATGATAATTCCACATGGAATTATGCGTTATTTGCATGGATATTATGCTTGCATTTTGGGGGCGGAGGGTGACATTAGACCTCCTTCAGAAGAGGTTAACATGGTTCAGAACACTGCGCTTACCCAGGCCCACCAGCAGGCTAACGCCAAAATGGTGGAATTTGCGGGCTATAACATGCCCATCCAATACCCGCTCGGCATCATGAAGGAGCATGAATGGGTGCGCAGCGAGGCCGGGATTTTCGATGTCTCCCATATGGGCCAGCTCATCCTGAAAGGCAGCGCGGCGGCGGATATTCTGGAACATCTGACGCCGTCGGGCTTCAAGGCTCTGCCGCTTGGCAAGTGCAAATATACGGTGCTGACCAATGAAAAGGGCGGGGTCATTGACGATTTGATCGTGACGCGGCTTGGGGATGAGACATTTTACCTGGTGGTAAATGCCTCCCGGAAGGAAGGGGATGAGGCCTGGATTGCCAAGCATCTGGTGGGAGATGCAACGCTTGAGCGGTTTACGGAGCGTTCGCTGATCGCCGTGCAGGGGCCGAAAGCCGAGGCCGTGTTGCAGCGCCAGCTGAAAGAGGGCGATCTTTCCGCGTTGAAATACATGAATGCCACGACCGTTGTGTTGAAAAGCGGCGTGCAGGTGCTGGTCAGCCGCACCGGTTACACGGGTGAAGACGGATTTGAAGTGAGCCTGCCGGATGTGAATGCGCCGGATTTGTGGAATGGATTGCTGAAAGAGCCCGAGGTGAACCCGATCGGCCTGGGCGCGCGTGACAGTTTGCGCCTGGAGATGGGCTATCCGCTTTACGGGCACGATCTCTCGGAAGATATTACGCCGGTGGAAGGCGGACTTTCCTGGGTTATTGCCAAGGATAACAAGGATTATCACGGGGCGGATGTCATCCGTGCGGAACTGGCAGACAAGCCGAAACGCCAGCGCATCGGCCTGATACTGAATGACCGGGGCGTGGTGCGCGAGGGAGCGCCGCTGTTCCTCAGTGCCGAGCCGAAAGCCGGGGAACAGCCGGTGGGTGAAGTGTGCAGCGGCGGGTTTTCGCCTTCGCTGCAAAAATCCATTGCGATGGGGTATGTGAAGTCGGATATTGCCGCCAGCGCCCAATTGCTCTACGCAGAAGTTCGTGGTAAACGCCTCGCCGCGCAGAAGGTCGGCATGCCGTTTTACCAGGTACGCAAACGCAATGTCGCCTAATTCTTGATAGAAAACTGGAGGTTCGCATTTTATGACATCCACGGTTCCCGAGGGTCTCTATTACACTAAAGAGCATGAGTGGCTGAAGGTCACCGCCAATACCGCCGTTGCCGGTATCACGCATTATGCACAGGAATCCCTTGGAGATCTCGTGTTTGTGGAGCTTCCGGCCGTCGGCGCGCTGCTGAAGCAGCATAAGGAATTCGCCGTGGTGGAATCCGTCAAGGCGGCCAGCGAGGTGTATGCGCCGGTGAGCGGCGAGGTGCTGGCGGTGAATGAGGAGCTTTCCTCTTCTCCGGAGCTTATCAACCAGTCCCCGTATGATCAGGGGTGGATCGCCAAAATTCGCATCGAGGATGAGTCCGAACTTGAGGACATGATGGATGCTGAGGAATATGAACAATATCTGAAAGAAATCGCCTGATATGCGCTTTCATCCCCATACCGCCGCCGTCCGCAAGGACATGCTCGCCGAAATCGGCGTGAAATCCATCGATGATTTGTACCAGGCCGTGCCGGAAAAGGCGCGGAATGCGAAAATCGACCTGCCTGCGGGCATGGGGGAAATCGAGATCGAATCCAAGCTCGGGAAGCTGGCGTCGAAGAACCGCGCGGCGAATGCGGGACCGTTTTTCCTTGGGGCTGGCTGCTATTATCACCATGTGCCGGCAACGGTAGACATGGTGATCCAGCGGTCGGAATTTTTGACCGCCTATACGCCCTATCAGCCGGAAATCGCCCAAGGTACGCTGACGGTGATTTTTGAATATCAGAGCATCATCGCCGCGTTGACCGGTATGGATGTGGCGAATGCCTCCATGTATGACGGTGCCACAGCGCTGGCCGAGGCCGTGCTGATGGCACGACGCCTGACCAAGCGCACGGAATATGCCGTGTTTGGCGCATTGCACCCGGACTATGCCGGTGTGACCAATACCTACTGGATGGAGCAGGGCGGTACGGTGACCGGCTTTGACGCCATCAGCGACAAGACGGCGGCCGTGGTGGTGCAATATCCGGATTATCACGGCAATATTCCTGACCTGAAAGCGGTGCGCGTAGCCTGCGACAAGGTGGGCGCGAAGATGATCGTATGCGTAACCGAGATTCTGGCGCTGGGCGCGCTGCCTGCCCCTGCCATGGCCGATATCGTGCTGGGTGAGGCGCAAAGCATCGGCGTGGGCATGAATTACGGCGGGCCGCATCTCGGCTTTTTTGCCTCCAAAAATGAATATCTGCGCCAGATGCCGGGCCGCCTGTGCGGCCGCACGGAAGATGCGGACGGCAAGCCCGGATTCGTGCTGACATTGAGCACGCGCGAGCAGCATATCCGCCGTGAGAAGGCGACCTCCAACATCTGCAGTAACCAGGGCTTGATGGCGCTGGCCTTCACGGTGCATGCCTCGTTGCTTGGGGAGGTCGGCTTTAAAAAGCTTGCCCTGCTGAATCATGAACGCGCCTGCGAGTTGGCCGATGCGCTGGCCGCCGTGCCAGGTGTGAAGGTGGTGAACCAGAGTTTTTTCAATGAATTTGTGATCGAAACCCCCAAGGACGCCCGTCAACTTAGGGACGTGCTGATGGAAAAGCATAACATCGTGGCGGGCCACCCGCTGGAAGGCAACCACCTGCTGGTTGCCGCAACCGAAATGACCACTCAAGCCGATATAGCAGCCTATGCCAGCGCACTCCGCAACAGCCTTTAATCAGGACATTGACATGACGCCCGCGAACGACACACGCAACGCGGTGAAACCCGCCGGTGAATTGCCCGGGCATCGTGGCCTTCTGATGGAAGAGGGCCTACTGATTGATCAGAGCGAGAAAGGCCGCTGCGGTGTGGATTTGCCGGAGCTTTCCGGCAAAAGCAAGGGGCGCCTTGGAGTGGAAACACGCGCTGAAATCGGCCTGCCGGAAGTGACGGAACCTCAGGTAATCCGTCATTTTGTGCGCTTGTCGCAGCAGAATTATTCCATCGACACCGGGTTTTTCCCGCTCGGTTCCTGCACGATGAAGCATAACCCGCGCCTGAATGAGAAAATGGCGCGTTTGAACGGGTTTGCCAATATCCATCCGCTTCAGCCGGAGGCGACCGCGCAGGGTGCGCTTGAGCTGATGTACGAGCTTCAGCATTGGCTGGCCGAGATGTCCGGCCTGCCGGGGGTGACGCTGGCGCCGGCCGCCGGTGCGCATGGCGAATTCGCCGGGATGATGGTGATCCGCAAGGCGCATGAGGTGAAGGGCAAGCCGCGCAAAAAAGTGCTGGTGCCTGACAGTGCACATGGCACCAACCCTGCCACTGCCGCCATTTGTGGCTATGAGATTGAAACTATCCCGACCGACGCACAGGGGCATGTGAATTTTGACGTGGCCAAGACACTGGTGAATGAGGATGTGGCGGCGATGATGCTGACCAACCCTAACACGGGTGGGAAATTTGAGCCGATGGCCCATGCGCTGGCGGATCTGCTGCATGAAAAGGGTGCGTATTTCTATTGCGACGGCGCCAACTTCAACGCCATTGCGGGCCGTGTGCGCCCGGCGGATTTTGGCGTGGATGTGATGCATTTCAACCTGCACAAAACCTTCTCCACCCCGCATGGTGGCGGTGGCCCGGGCCATGGGCCGGTGGCGGTGCGCAAGGAACTGGCGGAATTTCTGCCTGTGCCGCGCATTGTGAAAAAAGGCGATCTCTATGCGCTGGAGACCGAAGCGAAACACAGCATCGGCCGTATCAAAGGTTTCCATGGCCATTTCGGCATGGCCGTGCGTGCGTTGACCTACATGATGGCGCATGGTGGCGAGGGTATTCGCCAGGCATCGGAAGATGCGGTGTTGAACGCCAATTACATCCGCGCCAAGCTGCATGATCTGTACCATGTACCATTTGACGGCATCTGCATGCATGAGTGCCTGCTGACCGATAAGAAGCAGAAGGAAAAAGGCATTTCCACCATGGATATCGCCAAGACGCTGGTGGAATATGGCTTCCACCCGATGACGGTCTATTTCCCGCTGATGGTGCAGGGCGCGATGCTGATCGAGCCGACGGAATCCGAAACGCGCGAGAGCATTGATGAGTTCATCAACACCATGCGCTGGATCGCCACCGAGGTGAATGAAGGCCGCGGCGAAGCACTGAAGCAGAACCCCGTCAGCGCGCCGCGCCGACGTCTGGATGAGGTGAAGGCGGCGAAGAACCCCGTCCTCACGTGGAAACAATAAGGGGGCGCGATGCCGCTTCCATTCCTGAAAATGCACGGGCTTGGCAATGACTTTGTCGTGCTGGATGCGCGGCTGAAGGCCGTGCGCCTCACCCCGATGCAATATCGCTGGATTGCGGACCGTCGCTATGGCATCGGCTGCGACCAGTTGATTGTGCTGCAGCCATCGCAGCGGGCGGCGGTGAGCATGCGCATTTTTAACCCCGATGGTGGCGAAGTGGGCGCCTGCGGCAATGCCACCCGCTGCGTGGCCGACCTGCTGATGCGTGAGAAGCGGCAGGATGAGGTGATTCTTGATGTGGGCGGGCGGTTGATCAAAGCCTATCGCGGCTCGGTGGAACATGTGGTGCAGCTGGATATGGGCGTGCCGGTGCTGGACTGGGAGCATATTCCCGTTTCCAAAGCCATTGAACCGGGTGAGCCCTTCACCTTGTTTTCGGCATTTCCGCCTGCCATCATGGTGAATATGGGCAACCCGCATGCGGTGATGTTCGTCAAGGATGTGGCGGCGGTGGATGTGGAAGAATGGGGCCCGAAGATGGAAAATCACCCGTTTTTTCCTGAAAAGGCCAATATCACCTGGGCCAAGGTGGTGAGCCGGGAACATGTGGTGATTCGTGTGTGGGAGCGCGCGGCGGGTGCGACGCTGGCCTGCGGCACGGCGGCTTGCGCCACGGCCGTGGCCGCGCGGCTGCAGGGGCTGGTGGAGCCGCAGATGACCGTGACCCTGCCGGGCGGAGATTTGCAGGTGGCCTGGCAGGGCGGAATGGGTGACACGGAGCATCCCGTATGGATGGAAGGCCCGGCGGAGACCAGTTTTTCTGGCATTATTGATGAAAATACTCTATCGGCAGTTGCTTAATCCCTGTCATTAAGCTGTCTTGATACGCCCCTAGAAGCGGGCTTCACCTTTTGGTTTACCATGTCACGCAACGCATCGCCCGTTATGAGCTTCGGTTGCCGCCTCAATGCTTATGAAAGCGAGGTGATGGAAGGGCACATGCGCGCGGCGGGCATGGAAAGCACGGTGGTGATCAACAGTTGTGCCGTGACGGCTGAGGCCGAGCGCCAGCTGCGCCAGAGCATCCGCAAACTGAAGCGTGAACAGCCGGAGACACGCATCATCGTGACGGGCTGCGCGGCGCAGATTCACCCCGAGCAATATGCCGACATGCCGGAGGTGGATGCGGTGGTGGGCAATGAGGAGAAGCTGAAGCCGGAGACCTACCTTGCGCTGAACAGCCAAGCGGCGGAGCAGACGCCCATTCTGGTGAATGATATCATGTCCGTCACGGAGACGGCGCTGCACATGATGGACGGCATGGGCAGCCGCACGCGCGCCTTCATGCAGGTGCAGAACGGCTGCAACCACCGCTGCACCTTCTGCATCATTCCCTATGGTCGCGGCAACAGCCGCAGCGTGCCGGTGAGCCAGGTGGTGAGCGGCGCACGGCAATTGCTGGAAAAAGGCTTTCGCGAGATCGTCATCACGGGCGTGGATGTGAGCGATTATGGCAAGGATCTGCCGGGTACACCCACGCTTGGGCAGTTGTTGAAAAGCCTGCTGGAAGAATTGCCGGAACTGCCGCGGTTGCGTTTATCTTCCATCGATGCGGTGGAAGTGGATGAGGATTTGAAGCGGCTGTTCGCCGAGAATGAGCGGTTGATGCCGTATCTGCATGTGTCGTTACAGGCGGGGGATAATTTGACGCTGAAGCGCATGAAGCGCCGCCATTTGCGCGAGGATGCGATTCGTTTTTGCGAGGAGATGCGCTCCTTAAGACCGGAGATGATGTTCGGCGCGGATATCATCGCGGGGTTTCCGACGGAGACGGAAGAAATGTTTCAGAAGAGCCTGGATATCGTGGATGAATGCGGGCTGACCTATTTGCATGTGTTCCCGTATTCGGAGCGCCCGGGCACGCCCGCGGCCAAGATGCCGTCCGTACCGCTGGCGGTGCGGAAGGAACGCGCGGCGCGGCTGCGGGAGAAGGGGCAGGCGCGGTTGGGTGCTTATCTCACTGGTCTGGTTGGCACGTCGCAGCAGGTGCTGGTGGAGCAGCACGGCATGGCGCGGAATGCGCAATTTGCGGAGTTCAAGCTGAGCGGGCAGGCGCAGCCGGGTGAGATCATCGCCGTGGTGCCGAGCCATACGGACGGTAAATACCTGTTTGCGTAAGCAAAGCTGGCGACGTAGTCTCTTCCGGTCATTCAGTGGAGAGAAACATGAAGCTCTATTATTCCGAAGCCTCCCCTTTTGCGCGGCGTGTGCGCGTGCTGGCGCATGAAAAGAAGATTCCGCTGGAGCTGGTGCCGACCATGCCGCTGAACAATGATGCGGCGTTCCTTGCCGTGGCGCCGATCGGGCTGATACCTGTGCTGGTGGCGGATGACGGGGTGCGGTATCACGATAGTTACGTGATTTGCGAATATCTGGACATGATCAAGCCGGAGCCGAACATCATTCCCAATACGCCGAAGGAGCGCATCGAGGTGCTGCGGCGGGATTTTATCGCTAACGGTATTTTGCAGGCGGCGGTGAAGCTGACCATCGAAGGGCGGCGCCCGGAAGACAAGCAGTGGGACGGCTGGGCACAACGGCAGCGCGATGCGATTGGGCGGACGCTTGCGTATATTGAAGAGACGCTGGATTATGACAGTAATCCGTTGACGCTGGATATGATCACGCTTGGCTCGGCGCTTTATTATCTGGATTTGCGGCATCCGTCGATTGACTGGCGCAAAGCGAATCCCAAACTGGCGGAATGGTATGCGGCGTTCAGCAAGCGACCTTCCATGCAAGAGACGGAAGTAAAAGCGGCCTAGCCGAAAAAGACGTAGCTGAAATAAATGGCGGCGACGATGGCGGTGAAATCCGCAAACAGGCCGACGCCTGCAGCGTAGCGTACGCGGGTTATGCCGACGGAGCCGAAATAGACGGCCATGACGTAGAAGGTGGTTTCGGTGCTTCCCTGCACCATGCTGGCGACGGTGGCGGGGAAGGAGTCTACGCCATAATGCTGCATGACTTCGAGCATGCTGGCGCGAGCGGCGCTGCCGCTGAAAGGTTTCATGAAGGCGGTGGGGAGGGCGGGGACGAAGCCGGGGTCCAGCCCGATGGCGGTGGCGGCGCGCGCGACGAGATTCTCCAGTGCCGTGAGCAGGCCGCAGGCGCGAAGGGCGGCGATGGCGCCGATCATGGCCACGAGATAGGGAAGGATTTTGATGGCGGTGTGGAAGCCTTCCTTCGCGCCTTCGATGAAGGCTTCGTAGACGGGCACCTGGTTCAGCATGCCGTGTATAAGGATGCCCGCGATGGCCAGCATCAGGATGCCGTTGCTGATGGCGGACATGGTGGCGGAGCGTTCGGCCTCCGGCACGGCAAATGCGCACAGCCACAACAGCATGCCGAGCGCGACGATGCCAACGCCGTAGGCGATGATGACGGGGTCCAGCAGTTTGATGCGCTGGATATGGGCGGTGACGATGACGGCGGGGATGGTGCCCGCGATGGAGGTGAGCAGCAGGGGAAGGAATACGGCAGCGGGGTCGGCAGAGCCCATCTGCTGACGGTACATCATCACCGTGACGGGCAGCAGCACGACGGAGGCGGTGTTGATGACCAGGAACATGATCTGCGCGTTGCTGGCGGTGTTGTCACTTTTGTTGAGCGTCTGCAGATCGATCATCGCCTTGAGGCCGAAGGGCGTGGCGGCATTGTCCAGGCCCAGCATGTTGGCGGCCATGGTGGCGGACATGCTGCCGAGCGAGGGGTGGCCATGCGGCACTTCGGGCATGAGGCGGCGCAAAAGCGGACTGATGAGGCGCGAAAAAACCTGGATGAGGCCGCTTTGCTCGGCGATGGCGAAAAAGCCCATCCACAGGCACATGATGCCCGCCAGGCCGAGGGCGACATCCATGGAGAATTTGGCGCTTTCAAACAGTGCCTTGCCCATGGTGGGCCAGATGTCCGGATGGCCAAGGAGGGTCTGCATACATGCCGCGAACAGCGACAGCAGAATCATGCCTGCCCAGAGCTGGTTCAGCACAGGAACTGCCCCGGCATGTCGCAGGGGTTGATCCATTCCATCTGCACGGCGAGGAAATAGACCAGGAACACTGTGGTCACGAGCTTAATCAGCTGCATGATTAAATGGCCCATGGAACCTCCTTAAAAGCGCAGGAATTTAGCGCTCTGCACGCCGGGCAGATCCTGCACGGCTTTCAGCTGCTTGTCATCAATTTTATGATCCAGCTCGATCAGCGCGGTGGCCATGCCCTTGTGTTCGGCCTTGTTGGAGCGGCCGAGGTGGAAGTGGGCGATGTTGATCTCCGCATTGCCGAGGAACTGGCCGAGCTTGCCGATGAAGCCGGGTTTATCCTCGTTGCTGATGTAGAGCATGTAGGGGCCGACGGCGGCTTCCAGCTTCACGCCGTGCACTTCCACAATGCGGGGATGGTCGTTGAACAGGGTGCCGACGATGCTGCGCTTGCGCTTGTCGGTTTCGACCGTGATGCGGATGAGCGTCTGGTAATCCGATTTGCCATCATGGGCGGATTCGCTGACGCGGATGCCGCGCTCACGCGCGATGATGGGCGCGCTGACGGGGTTGACGCTGTTAATGAGCGGCGTGAGGAAGCCGCAGAGCGCCGCGGCCGTCAGCGGCTTGGTGTTGAGCGTGGCGGCGTGTCCTTCGTAATCGATGGAGACGGATTTGATGCCGGTTTCGGTGATCTGGCCTGCGAAGCTGCCAAGATATTGCGCCAATTCGAGGTAGGGTTTCAGCTTGGCGGCATCTTCGGCGGAGACGGAGGGCATATTGAGCGCGTTTGTAACCGTGCCGTTATTGAGGTAGTCGGCCATTTGCTCGGCCACCTGGAAGGCGACGTTCTCCTGCGCTTCAGTGGTGGAGGCGCCGAGGTGAGGCGTGCAGACAACCTGCTCCATGCCGAAAAGCACGTTGGTTTTGGCGGGTTCTTCCTCAAACACATCCAACGCGGCACCGGCCACCTGGCCGGACTCGATGGCGGCTTTGAGGTCTTTCTCATTAATGAGACCACCGCGGGCGCAATTGACGATGCGCACGCCCTTTTTGGTTTTGGCGAGCGTATCTTTGTTCAGGATGTTGCGGGTGGAATCGTTCAGCGGGGTATGAAGCGTGATGAAATCCGACTCTTTTAACAGTTCGGGCAGCTCGACCTTGCGGAGATTCATTTCCTTGGCTTTGTCGTCGGAGAGGAAGGGATCATAGGCGATGACCTTCATTTTCAGCCCGGCGGCGCGGTTGGCGACGATGGAGCCGATATTGCCGCAGCCGATGAGGCCGAGCGTTTTGCCCGCCATTTCCACGCCCATGAAGCTGTTCTTCTCCCATTTGCCGGCATGGGTGGAGGCGCTGGCGGCGGGGATGTTGCGGGCGAGCGACATCATGAGGGAGATGGTGTGCTCGGCGGTGGTGATGGAATTGCCGAAGGGCGTGTTCATCACGATGATGCCTTTGGCGGTGGCTGCTGGGACGTCCACATTGTCCACCCCGATGCCCGCGCGGCCGATGACTTTCAGCTTTTTGGCTTTATCCAATACATCCGGCGTTACTTTGGTGGCGGAGCGGATGGCGAGGCCTTCGTAATTGCCGATGATGGCTTTCAGTTCATCGGGCGTGAGGCCGGGTTTGTTGTCCACCTCGATGCCGGCCTTCTGGAAAATTTCCACAGCTGCCGGGCTGAGTTTATCGGAGATGAGGACTTTGGGGGCGGATTTGGTCATGGTGTTACGCTGCTTTCACGGTTTGCATGGATTCGTTGAATGCCCAGTCGAGCCAGGGGAAGAGGGCTTCCAGGTCGGATTTCTCGACTGTGGCGCCCGCCCAGATGCGCAGGCCCGGAGGGGCGTCGCGGTAGGCGCCGATGTCGTAGGCCACCCCTTCCTTATCCAGCAGGCTGGTGATTTTTTTGGCGACTTCGGCCTGAGCCTCGGCCGAAAGGGCGAGGTAGGC
The DNA here is from genome assembly GCA_016124905.1 of bacterium. Classification (NCBI taxonomy): domain Bacteria; species bacterium. The sequence continues at coordinate 8,780 of WGMV01000002.1, read as the reverse complement.
GGGGTCGATCACTTTCAGGCACACGGAGGTATTGGAGCGGATCTCGGCGCGCTCGGCAAGAAAGTCCGCCCATTTGCTGTTCAGCACCCAGCCTTCGATGGCTTTGAGGTTGTCGTTGGAGCGGCGCTGGAGCGCCTCGGCTCCGCCGATTTTCTTGGTCCAGTGCAGGGCATCGAGCAGGTCTTCCACGCACATCATGGAAGGGGTGTTGATGGTTTCGCCCTGGAAGATGCCATCGATCAGTTTGCCCTTCGACGTCATGCGAAAGATCTTGGGCATGGGCCAGGACGGGCTGTAGCTTTCCAGCCGCGCCACGGCGCGCGGGCTTAAGATGATGACACCGTGCGCGCCTTCGCCGCCGAGGACTTTCTGCCAGGAATAGGTGACGACATCGAGCTTGTGCCAGGGCATGTCCATGGCGAACACGGCGGAGGTGGCATCGCATAAGGTGAGGCCTTCGCGGCTGTCCTTGATCCAGTCGCCGTTCGGCACTTTCACACCCGAGGTGGTGCCGTTCCAGGTGAAGACAATGTCGCGGGCGCTGTCTGCCTGCGACAGATCGGGTATCTGGCCGTAATCGGCGTTGAAATAACGGACGTCGGAGAGTTTCAGCTGGCTTTTTATGTCGCTCGCCCAGCCTTGGCCGAAGCTTTCCCACGAAAACACATCCACCCCGCGCGGGCCGAGGAGGGACCACATGGCCATTTCGAATGCGCCGGTGTCAGAGGCGGGGACGATGCCGAGTTTGTAATCCGCGGGGAGGCCGAGCAGCTCATGGCTGAGGTCGATGGCTTCTTTCAGTTTGGTTTTGCCGACCTTGGCGCGGTGGGAGCGGCCGAGCGCGGCATCCTTCAGCGCATCCAACGTCCAGCCGGGGCGTTTGGCACAGGGGCCGGAGGAGAAATTGGGAATGTTCGGACGCGTGGTCGGCTTCATTTCAGGTTCCTCAATGACGGTATCTGGTGGTTATAGCCAATTGCTCCCCATAGGGCTAGAGTGTGCGGCGATTTTTTGGAGAGTTTTTCATGCAGCCCGTCATCTTGTGGTATCGCAATGACTTACGCGTGGCCGACCATGGTTTGCTTCATGCGCTGGCCGAGAGCGGACGGCCCGTGATACCGGTTTATGTGCTGGATGATGAAGCCGGTGGGCGCGCCATGGGCGCGGCATCGTGCTGGTGGCTGCATCATTCGCTGGTATCGCTGGCGGCATCGCTGGAAGCGCTTGGCAGCAGGCTGATCCTTAAGCGCGGCGACGCTGCGGAGGTACTTGCGGCGCTGGCGGTGGAAAGCCAGGCGGCGGAGCTTCATTTCGGCCGGGCATACGACCTGTATCAGCGCAAACAGGAGCAGGCGGTGCAACAGGCGATGGATGCGCTGCAGGTGAAGCTGCGCACGGAAAACACCACGCTGCTGCTGGAGCCGTGGCAGGTGAAAAATCAGAGCGGCGGGCCTTATAAGGTATTCACGCCCTATTGGAACAAAGGGTGTCTGCCGCAGCTGGAAAAGGTGGAGGCTTTGCCCGCGCCCAAATGGTTGGCGACACCCGAAAGCTGGCCCCAAAGCGATGAGCTGCTTGGTTGGCCATTGCTGCCAACCAAGCCGGATTGGGCAGGCGGGTTTCGGGAAAGCTGGAAAGCCGGAGAGGCCGCCGCCCGGGAAAGGCTCGCCGCTTTTTTAAGTGGGGCCGCGAAAGATTATAAGGATGAGCGGAATTTTCCGGCGGTGGAGGCGACTTCCCGGTTATCGCCTTATCTGCGTTTTGGCGAGATCAGCCCCCGTCAGGTTTATGCCGCCACGCGGGTGGCGCAGGCGAAGCAGCCCGGCTGGAGCAAGGGATATGAGCATTTTCTGAGTGAACTCGGCTGGCGGGAATTTTCCTATAACCTGCTGTATCATTTCCCTGCTTTTCCGGAGGAGAATTTCCGGCAGGAATTTGATGATTTTCCCTGGGTGGAAGATGACGGCGCGCTGACGCGCTGGCAAAAGGGAAAAACGGGTTACCCCATTGTGGATGCGGGTATGCGCCAGCTCTGGCATACGGGCTGGATGCATAACCGCGTGCGTATGATTGTGGCGAGTTTCCTTATCAAGGACCTTCTTATCCACTGGAAAGAGGGGGAGGCATGGTTCTGGGATACGCTGGTGGATGCGGATATTGCCAATAACAGCGCCAGCTGGCAGTGGGTGGCCGGGTGCGGGGCGGATGCCGCGCCGTATTTTCGTATTTTCAACCCCGTGGGGCAGGGCGAAAAATTCGACCCGGATGGGGATTATATCCGCCAATGGGTGCCGGAGCTGGCCAGACTGCCGAAAGAGGCCATTCACGCGCCCTGGCTGGCCGGCCCCGCATTGCTGAAGCAGGCCAATGTTGAGCTTGGGAAGGATTATCCCTACCCGATGGTGGACCATGCCAAAGCGCGGAATGCGGCGCTGGAGGCATTCAAGAAGCTGCCGAAACGGCAGGATGCCGCCTGATTACCTGTGGTTGTGAAAAATGCTGGCTAAATGGAAGCGGCGCGCTTATAAGAAAATTCTTAAAATTTCATTAAGTGCCATGATTCTGTCATCTCAGTGGGTTATCCGCTGCTGGTAATGACATGAAAGGTCAAGAAATGCGCGCGAAAAGCCTGATGGATGTGCTGGTATGCTATGTGGTGATGGCCATTATCGCCATTGGCCTGATTTATGGCGTCTCGTATCTCTTTTTTGACCTGACCAACCGCATTTACAGCGAGCATTGCGTGGACAAGATTTTTTACTGGTCGCTCGGGTTCGGCGGCCTGCTCGGGCTGTATTTCACCTTCCTGGCCGGACAGAGCCGGGATGAGGAGTTTATCGGCGTTTATTAGATTTTGCCGGTTTGCAGGTAATAAAAAACCCCGGAATCGCAGGATTCCGGGGTTTTTCTTTCCGCTTTCGCGTGGGCGGTTAGCCTTGGCGAGCCTTGAAGCGCGGGTTCTTTTTGTTGATCACATACAGACGGCCCTTGCGACGAATAACGCGGCAGTCTTTATCGCGCAATTTGGCGGATTTCAGCGAGCTACGGACTTTCATAACACTTACCTATAGAAATTTGAGGTGCGATATATGCGGGAAAGCAGCCGGAAGGTCAAGTGTAATTTGGATGGTGACGGGCGGTTTTCTTCGTTTTAACCAATCTCAGCTATATTCCCACTAACAAAAGTTAGTGGGAATAGCCTTTTGCCTGACCTTCGCTACGCGAAGGGCTGCGCCCGCATTAGCGGGCGGGGCCTCAATGGCCCAACTCGCTGCGCTCGTAAAACGAGATCGAAAGGACAAGAATGGCGCATTATCTGGTAACCGGCGGGGCGGGATTCGTGGGCGGGCATCTGTGTGATGTGCTGCTGGCAGCGGGCCATGCTGTGCGCGTGGTGGATGATTTGAGCACCGGCAGGGCGGAAAATCTGGCCGCCGATGTGGAATTGCTGAAAGGTGATGTGCGCGATGCCGCTTTGATGGCGCGTGCGCTCAGGGATGTGGACGGAGTGTTCCATCTGGCCGCTATTGCGGCGGTGGGGCAATGCAACCAGCAGCTTTTTGACAGCCATACGGTGAACCTTGGCGCGTGGGTGCAATTGCTGGAGCTGGTGAAGGCAAACCCCGTGCCGTTGATCGTGATGTCATCGGCCGCCGTGTATGGCGAGCAGCGCGTGATGCCGATCGTGGAGACGGCGGTGACGGAGCCGATCAACCCCTACGGCGCGGATAAGCTGGGGTGTGAGCTGCATGGGCGCGCTGCGGCAGAGGTGCACGGGCTGGATGTTCGTGCATTCCGGGCGTTCAATATCTATGGGCCGAGGCAGCAGCCGGGCAGCGCCTATTCTGGCGTGATTTCCATTTTCATGGATGCAATCGGGCGCGAGCAGCCCATCACGTTCTTCGGCGATGGTGAGCAGACGCGGGATTTTGTGTATGTGGGCGATGTGGTGAAGGTGCTGATGGCGGCTATACAGCAGGGCTGGGAGGGGTTTGAGCGTTACAATATCTGCACCGGCGCGGTGACGACGGTAAACCAGCTTGCAGGGCATCTGGAGCGGATCATCGGGCATGAGGTGGAGCACCGGCAGGTGGATGCGCGGGCGGGAGATATTCGTCATTCGCAGGGTAGCCCGGCGGCCTTGAAGGCGGTGCTGGGACTTGCGCCGGAAACACCCGTTGCCGAGGGGCTTCAGCGCACCTGGGAATGGTACCGCAACGGCCGGTAGGCTATTTTGCTTTTTTGCGCATGATGATGTCCGGGTTGGCGGGGTTTTCAACCGGGGCTTCCGCTTTGGCATCGCCGGGCAGGTTGGCTTCGATGGCTTTGACGAGTTTTTCATCTTCCGGTTTGGTGGCGGATGAGAACCAGTCGATCAGCGTGCCTTCGGGCGAAATCAGGTATTTGTGGAAATTCCATTTGGGGGTGCCGAGCACGCCCGCCTGTTTGGCGGCCCATTGATAGAAGGGATGCGCGCCCTTGCCGACCACATCTTCCTTTTGTGTCAGGGGGAAGGTGACGTGGAAGCTGCCCTCGGCGAATTGCTTGATGTCCTCGTTGCTGCCCGGTTCCTGCGAGCCAAAATTGTTGGCGGGCACGCCGATGATGACCAGGCCTTTGGATTTGTATTTCTGATAGAGTTTTTCCAGGCCTTCATATTGCGGGGTGAAGCCGCATTTGGAGGCGGTGTTGACCACCAGCAGCAGCTTGCCGCGATAGTCGCTGAGGGGCATGGGTTTGCCGTCGATGCTGGTGAATTTCGCCTCATGCGCGTTCAGAAGGCCGGAGGTGTCTTCCGCCAGGGCATTCTGTATGCCGGCGAAAATTCCGATGATGGCAAACAGGATGAGGAGCATGTGGTGGCTCCCTATCGTTGGAGCAACTTACCTATCACATCGGCGAGAAAAGCAATATCGCTTTCCGGCATGGTAAAGGGTGGCATGAGGTAGATGATGTGGCCGAAGGGGCGGAGCCAGGCGCCCATTTCGGCGGCGCGAATGCGCATATCCCATGCATCCACGGCGCAGGCATCCAGCTCCACCACGCCGATGGCGCCTTTGACGCGGACGTCTTTTACATTTTCCACATTGCGAAGCGGCGAGAGGAGTTGCCAGAGATGCTGCTCAATGGTTTGCACCTGCTGGATGCGTGGTTCGGACTCGAACAATTCGAGCGAGGCAAGCGCGGCGGCGCAGGCGATGGGGTTGGCCATGTAGGTGGGGCCTTGCATGAGGGCGCGACCGGGGAGTTCGCTGAGGAAGCCGTCGAAGACTTTATCGGTGGCCAAGGTGGCGGCGAGGGTGAGCATGCCGCCGGTGAGGGCTTTGCCGACGCACATGATGTCCGGCGTGATGCCCGCTTCGTTACAGGCGAACATGCTGCCGGTGCGGCCAAAGCCGGTGGCGATTTCGTCGGCGATCAGGAGCAATTCGTGCTTTTGGGTGATGCGGTGGATCTCCGCCAGTGTGTCGGCGCTGTGGAAAATCATGCCGCCCGCGCCCTGCACCAGCGGCTCGATGATGATGGCGGCGGCGCTGGGGGCGATGTGGGAGAGCAGGTCATCGAATTCGGAAAAGCCGTATTCGTCCGACGGGATGTCGATATGGAACTGCATGGGCACGTAGCCGCTGAAGGTGGTGTGCATGCCGTCATCGGGGTCGCAGACGGACATGCAGCCCATGGTGTCGCCATGATAGCCGTGGCGGAAGGCGATGATCTTTTTCTTGTTCACTTTGCCTTTGTTCACCCAGTATTGCACGGCCATTTTCATGGCGGTTTCCACCGCGACGGAGCCGGAATCGGCGAAAAAAACGCGGTTGAGGCCCTCGGGGGCGATGGCGGTGAGTTTTTCTGCCAGCAGGGCGGCGGGTTCATGCATCAGGCCACCGAACATCACGTGCGGCAGGGCGGCGGCCTGTTTCTGCACGGCTTCCACCAGCTTGGGGTGGGCATGGCCGTGGCAGGCGGTCCACCAGTTGGCGATGCCATCTACCAGTTCGCGACCATCGGCCAGATGGATGCGGCAGTCTTTCGCGCCAACCACGGGTAATGGCGCAGGTGCCAGCTTGTGCTGATTGTATGGCAGCCAGAGATGGCGCGCGCCGGTAGCTGCCCAGGAGGGCTGGGCGGAGGCGTTACGCCGCTGCGCAGACGGGTTTGTTTTCATGCCGAGCCTCCATCGGCACCATGCCGAGGCGTGTGAACAGGGCCTGGTCCTTTTCCGTATCCGGGTTGCCGGTGGTGAGCAGCTTTTCGCCATAGAAAATGGAGTTGGCGCCTGCGGCAAAGCAAAGGGCCTGAAGCTCATCGCTCATGGCTTCACGCCCGGCGGAAAGGCGGACCATCGAAGCGGGCATCATGATGCGGGCAACCGCGATGGTGCGGACGAAATCGAACGGATCGGGCGTGGTGCGGCCATGCAGCGGGGTGCCTTCCACCTGTACCAGCCAATTAATCGGCACGGATTCCGGATGGGTGGGCAGGTTGGCCAGCGTCACCATCATGGCGGCGCGGTCCTCCACCGCCTCTCCCATGCCGACGATGCCGCCGCAGCAGACGCTCATGCCCGCATCGCGCACATTTTCCAGTGTATCCAGCCGGTCCTGATAGGTGCGGGTGGTAATGACCTTGTCGTAGAACTGCTCGGAGGTATCGAGATTGTGATTGTAATAATCCAGCCCGGCATCCTTCAGGGTGTGCGCCTGTTGCTTGTCGATCATGCCGAGCGTCATACAGGTTTCCAAGCCGAGGGCTTTGACGCCTTCGACCATTGCCACCATTTTGGGCATGTCGCGCTCTTTGGGGCTTCGCCAGGCGGCGCCCATGCAGAAGCGGGTGGCGCCGTTGGTTTTGGCGATGCGGGCTTTTTCCAGCACGTCATCGACATCCATCAGTTTTTCGGCTTTCAGGCCGGTGTTGTATTTGGCGCTTTGGGGGCAATAGGAGCAATCCTCGGCGCAGCCGCCGGTTTTGATGGAAAGCAGGGTGCTGACCTGAACCTCGTTGCTGGCAAAGAACTGGCGGTGGGCGGTCTGGGCTTGGTAAAGCAGGTCATTGAATGGCAAGGAAAACAGCGCCATGGCTTGCTCTACGCTCCAATCATGGCGGATGGGGGAGCTTAGGCGTTGTGAAATCGTCTGGTTTTGGTTATTCAAGGTGCCCATCGTCAGGATGCCTCTTGTTGGACGGATTGACCGTATAGCAGAGTTTCCTTCAAGCAAACAGTGAAATTGGGCGTGAATTTGGCCGAAGCGAAAACTGTATCAGGTCCGGCCGTATCTGCACCGGAAGCATTGACCATTGAGAAATGGGCAGCGCAGCAGCTTGACCAGTTGGTGAGCAAGCACCAGATGCGCCATATCCATGAAACGGTGCCGCTGGAAGGGGTGCTGGTGCACCATCAGGGGCGGGAGCTCATCAATTTCAGCAGTAACGACTATCTCGGCCTTAGTCGCCATCCGGATGTGGTGAATGCGGCGGTGGAGGCGCTTTATGCCTATGGCACGGGGGCGGGGGCTTCGCGTCTGGTGACGGGCAACCACCCAATTTACAGCGAACTGGAGCAGCAGCTTGCGCGGCTGCGCGGTACGGAAGGGGCGCTGGTGTTCGCCAGCGGGTATCATGCCAATATTGGCGTGATTCCGGCCTTAATGGGGCGGAATGACCTGATCCTGCTCGATAAGCTGGTGCATGCCTGCATTCTGGACGGGGCGCGGCTTTCGGGCGCGACCATCATGCGCTTCAACCATAATGACATGGCGCATGTGAAGCAGATTCTGGAGAAAACGCGCAGCCACCATACGCGCTGCCTGGTGGTGACGGATGCGGTGTTCAGCATGGATGGCGATGTGGCGCCGGTGGAGGAACTCTCCGCCCTGTGCCGCGCCAACGATGCCTGGCTGATGACGGATGATGCGCATGGGCTCGGGCTGTGCGCGGATGACCTGGACAGCAAGGCGCATCTGGTGGATATCCAGATGGGCACGCTTTCCAAGGCAGCCGGGAGCTTTGGCGGTTATGTGTGTGCCAAGCGGGATGTGATTACCCTGATTGCCAATACGGCGCGGAGCTTCATGTTTTCCACCGCCTTGCCGCCCGCGGTAGTGGCGGCGAGCGTGAAGGCGCTGGATATCATTGAATTTGACAGGGATTGGCGCTTGCGGCCGCTGGACATGGCGCGGCATTTCAGCAACCGGCTCGGGCTGCCGACGGCGCAAAGCCCGATTGTGCCGATTGTGGTCGGCAAAAGCGACGTGGCCATGTATGCGGCGCGGACCTTGATGCAGCAGGGATTTTTAGTGACGCCCATCCGCCCGCCGACGGTGCCGGACGGCAGCGCGCGGCTGCGTGTGACCTTCTCCGCGCTGCATAAGATGGATCAGGTGGATCTGCTGGCGCTTACCATTCACTCGCAACCGTGGTTCCGGGAATGCGTGCTCTCTGCCTGACGGGATGGATGCAGCCTTACCGCGCGCTGGTGAGGTTTGCGGAAGCGCTTGGCTATGAGGCCGAGGTGCTGCCTTATGGCGATGTGGCGGATATGGCGGCGCTTAGGAAAGATGCGCATGAGGTGGATCTGGCTATCGGCTGGTCGCTTGGGGGCGGGTTGCTGTGTCACGGGCTGGCGGATGGGTGGATCAAGGCATCGCGGGCATTGTTGATCGCCACGCCTTTTTCATTGTCGGACACGCGAGGGTATCGGGAATTTCTGGCGCTTTACCGGCAGAACCCTGGCTTGGCGGCGGATTGGCTGAGCCAGCGCATCGGCGTGACGGACAGGC
>WGMV01000001.1 GCA_016124905.1 bacterium | reverse complement strand
ATGCGGGGCGATGTCGAACCCGCGCCAGTCAATCACCGCGCGGTTCGTGCTCTGGTTCACCGTCAGCACATTGCCGTTACTGCCAATCGTCGCAGAACCGCCGCTAACAACACCGCCAACAGGGTTGGCCATCGCACCAAATGGCGAGGCGGATGCCAGCATGGCTGCGGCAACCGTTACCCGTATCGTTTTGGCGCTGTATGTTTTTATAACGCGTTTCATAGGTTTTTGGCTATTCTCCTACCTTCCACTATTCCGCAGAAAGGTAAAAGTTGGTTAAATAACCAGCTAAAATTTACTTAAAATGCCAGATAGTTTGAGGGCTATAACCCGGCAATACCCATGAGATTGAGCCATTGGGAGGATGTCAGCATCCATCACATGTCACAAAAGGACATACGTTAATTATTTATGTGCAGGGATGCTACAGATCAGAAGCGGTAGGTTACCGCCCCCAGAACGCGCGGTGCGTTGCCATCGCCGTATGGCGGGTTGGGCACCGGGCCCATCAGTGGTTGCGCGACCGTTACGGTGGCGGAAATGTGATCGCCTATATTGAGGCGGGTACCGATACCGGCGGAGGCAACGGCCTTGTCATCCGCCGCTACATCACGGTTCCATACTTTGCCGATGTCATAGAAAATAAACGGCTGCGCCGTGACGCCAGCCCATGGCGTGCTCATGTCGTAGCGAATCTCTAATGTGGCGGCCAAGCCATGATCGCCCGTATATTCGGACGGATCATAACCACGGCCGAAAGAAGGGCCGCCAATGGCGAATTCCTCCGATGCCAGAAGCGGGCCGGATGCAAACTGGCCATTCACCGCCGCATAAGCGCTCCATGGGCCGCTGATGGACTGAAGCCGGGCATAGCTGGCTTCAAGCTTGGTGAAATCGCCCTTGCCGCCCGCGCGGGAAATGTTGACATCGCCATCGTTGGTGGCGTTAAGGATATCAAGCCCCTGGCTGACGGCCATGCTCATGACGTTGGCGCCGCCCCAGTCATCCACAATGTCGTAATTGCCGCTTACCTTGGCAATGCGCAGGCGGTCTTCATATAAAAGGGAGGTGAGAATGTCGGAGCTGTTATCGCGGATGGTTAATTCACCGGTCATGGTGAAATTCTCGCGGCGGGAACGCACAAACGGATGGCTGATGGCCAGACGCACGTGGTTGCTGTCCCCCTGGATGTCCTGATCCTCAATATGGAATCCCGGACTGGCATGGCTGACCCCGGCACCAATTTCCAGACGCGTGCCGTTGCCGCCGATGGGCAGGCTGTACTGGGCGGACCCGTATTGAATCTCTTCTGTCGGAACAGAGATAAGGCCAACAACGGAAATATCGTGGTAGGGCTGCGTCAGCCCCGCAATGCTGTAGCGACCGGTAACCTGATAGGGGCCGATAAAGCGGGAACCGTAATTATCCACCGTCACGGCGGGAGAGGATGTCTCTTTTTCGCCCATCAGTACCAAGCGAACGGCGCCGGGCGTGAAACCGGGGGTATTCTGTTCAATCGGCTCCACCACGCCGCGCACGCTGATGCCGGCGAGATCGTTCAGCAGCAGCAGGTGGCGCTCAAGCGTGTGAATGTCGATGGGGCGCTGGGCTTCAATACGTTCGATATGGCCCTGAATCACGCCTGTTTCCGGCAAATCGCCCTGAATGGCGACATCGGCGATATAGCCTTCGATCACCTGAATCTTGACCTTGCCATCCTTGATGCTTTGCGGCGGCACGATGACCTTGGAAAGGAAGTAGCCGTCGTCGCGGTAACGCTGGGTGATGGCCTGGGCAATGGCGTAGATGTCGCTCAGGCGGATGGTTTTGCCGACGAAATCGGCATAATATTTCTGAAGCGTTTCGTCGGTGTAGGCAGTGCTGCCTTCAATGGTCAGCTCTTTCAACGTGAAATCAATGGCCTCGGCACCCTGGGGCGCAGCTTCCATGGGTAACTGGCCAGGTGTAACTTCCGGCTGGGGCGATGGCGGCTCCGGCATGGGGGGGGTATTCAGGCGTTTGTCGGCCTGGGCCGGGTCGGCCGCGCTGCTGATTCCCGGCGGAACCTGCGCCTGCACGGCATAGCCATGCGCAACCACCATGATGGCGGCTAACGTCGCAAATGCCTTATCCCGTGCTTTATTCTTTTTTGTCATCGATGAATCTGTAACAGGTTTCCCCACGCCCTTCAAACCATGGGCGCGTAAAAAAAGCCTTAAATGATACTGAAAGGCTAAATTCACCGTTGTTTTCCTTTTTTGCCGCCGCGCCAGCTTAATAGGCAGATGCCATCATCGGTTGCCATATCGCAGGGGTCCATCTTGCCGCTGGTTGCCACCGGCGCCTGACGGGAGCCAGGCCGCCTGATAGACACAATGCGGTAAGGCGGCTGGCCGCTTTCCTGCCCGTGATTGAAAAATGCCGAGCGGTGAAGCTGGTTGGAGGCCACGTAGAGTTTATTGTCCGGACCAATGGCAATGCTGTCCGGCCAGTTAAGCAGCTCATCGTCCTGCGCCACGGTTTTGAGCGTGCCGGAAGGCGTGAGCATGCTGATGGCGCTGTTTTCAATATCGGTGAAATAATGATTGCCTGCCGCATCGGTGGCGGCGCCGTCCGATATGGGTTTTGGCCCGACGCGGCGGACAGCCGCAGCCACCTCGCCCTCGGAAGCATGGCGGCGCAGAATGGAGGCGGGAACGGCATACCAGGATGTGCCGCTCATGGGGCCGAAGAAAAGCGTTTCGCCATCGGCCGAGAGGGTGATGGGATCCACCCCGATGCGAGCCGGGCCGTTGGCATCCGGCATTTCCAGCCGGTGCCCCTGCACGCTTATGTTCACGCCCTCCGGCGCCAGACCGGGAATGTTTTCAATGCGCCAGGACGCGCCGTTGCGGGTGTTGACCACCAACAAGGCGGGAGGGGCCACCTTGCCCACATCGGCTACGTAGACAAAGCCGCGCTTGTCATCCACGGCGATATCCTGTGCAAACGAGCCGGGCTGCGCCACGGAGGCGCGGAACTGATGACGGAACACCATGCGGCGTGAAGCAATATCGAACGCCAGAAGCTTTGGTGGATAGGCATTGGCGCCTTCATTGCCATTGTCGATGACCCAGAGACGGTTGCGGCCATCCACCTTCACCCCAAGCGGGCTGACCAGACGGCTGCCGGACGGGCGGGAGGCATCGTTCCAGGCGGCGCTGGGGAAAGGCTCATAGGAGCCGGAGGCATGCACTTCCACCAAGCGGACGGGCGCAGGGCGAAACTGATGAATGCTGGCGAATATACGGCCATCCCTGCTGACGGCGGCGTTGCCTGGGTTGATGTCCATCTTGGCCACGGTGACGGCGTGCCCCTGTTCGGCAGGGCCAGCCCCGGCGCAGGCGGTGAGCAACGGCAACATCAACGCCAGAAAGGCGGAAGAAAAGCGAAGTGCATTTGGCATGGCGCGAGACTGTTTATCCAAATGTTGAAGCGGCACCGGCAAACGGTAAAGGGGATGGCTAGCAGATTATTCTCTTAATGCCAACCGCTTATGGGTTTACGCCCCAGACCGGGCACAGATAATGCAGGGCCGATGCAAAAATACCATGACGTGCCTTGTTCTAATGGCTAGAAGCTATGCCCGAGAGGTTCACATGATCGAATCATTTATCACATGGCTGGTGGATTGGGTGCACAGCATGGGCTATCTGGGCCTGTTTGTGATGACCCTGATTGAAAGCACTTTCGTGCCTATCCCCGCCGAATTAACGGTGATACCGGCCGGTTATCTCGTGCAGCAGGGGCATATGAGCGGGGGCTGGGTGCTGTTTTTCTGTGCGGCGGGCACGCTGATGGGCTCGTTTATCAATTATGCCATCGCCTACCATCTGGGTAGAAGGCTTATCCTGCGCTTTGGAAGGTATTTCCTGATGAACGAGGAAAAGCTTGCCAAAATCGATGCCTATTTTGTGGCGCATGGCGGCAAAAGCACCCTGATCGGCCGGGTTCTGCCGGGTGTGAAGCATTATATCTCATTTCCCGCCGGGCTGGGGCGCATGCGGCTTGATCTGTTTTGTCTGTACACGCTGCTTGGCGGCACGGCATGGACGGTGGTGCTGCTGGCGCTTGGCTATTACCTTGGCGAAAATCAGGAACTGGTGAAAAGCTACATCCTGTTCATCAAGGTGGGCCTGCTTGCGGCCATGATCGGCGCGGGTTTGTGGTATTGGCGCAAATGGGCCAGGCAGCGGGAAAAAAGCGCCCTTACCCCAGGTTAGCCCTTACCCCAGGTTAAATGCCGCGCCAGGATTCCGGAATTGCATTATAGGCATCCGCCGAAGGAAGCGGCTTTACGCCCAGCCCCGCCAGCAGCGCAACATCCAGACCGGATATCTCCAAAAGAATGCTACCGTCGTCATGCCATATGACAGAGGGAATCGGATAGGGGGTTAGATTGCCGTCCTCGTTGTGTGAAAAACGGGTACCTCCCCCCTGCAGAGGCCCCCAGTCGCGTTGGGCAGGCACCTGTTTCAACGCCGCTCGCCATTCCTTATCGCTCAGGATGATGGTGTAGGCGTCCATCGGCCAGGGGATACCTGCCATGCTCAATATATCCTGAAGTACCCCGAGTATTTGATCTTTCGTGGTGTATTCGTCGAGGATGGGCACATAGACGCCCTTTGCCCGGCACGCCCTCCAGAGATCTTCCATTTGAATGGTGCCTTTTATTCTCAGCGGACCATTTCTCAACAGCGAGGCCTGCACGTCCGGGTCCATCGCGCTTTCACGCGGGCGCAGGTTTTCCTCGCCAATGCCGGAGATATCCCAGGTGAAGGCGGAAAGGACGGAGGCGGCTTTATGGCGCTGGATGGCTGGATTCATGGGATTGCATTGTTACGCGGATAGGTTAGTGGTTAACCGCCTATCATGACAATTTAACGAAACGGCTCCATGGAACTTTCTCTCCTATACCGCGACGCGCTGGTGCTGATCATCGACAAGCCCGCAGGCATCAATGTGCACCGGGGGCCGGGGGGCGGCGAAAGCCTGGAGGATCACTTCGACCAGTTGCGCTTCGGCCTGCCCAGGCCCCCTGCCCTGGCTCACCGGCTGGACCGGGACACGAGCGGATGCCTGGTGCTGGGGCGGCACCCCAAGGCGTTGCGCAGGCTGGGGCGCATTTTTAGTGAGAACCTGGCGGAAAAAACCTACTGGGCCATCGTGCATGGTGTGCCGAACGAAGCAGGCGGACTCATCGACGCGCCGCTGCTGAAAATCAGCAGCAAAGAAAAAGGCTGGCGCATGGTGGTGGACGCCAAGGGCCAGGCATCGCAGACGCATTGGAAGCTGATGGGCGCGGGCGACGGGTTCAGCTGGCTGGAACTGAAGCCCGTCACAGGACGCACGCACCAGATACGTGTGCATTGCCAGAGCATCGGACACCGGATTGTGGGGGATCCCATCTATGGGCCGCAGCCGGTGAATGCGCCGATGATGCTGCATGCGCGCGCCATTACGCTGCCTCTATACGAGAAAAAGCCGCCCATCGCCGCGCTGGCCCCAGCGCCGGCGCATATGCTGGAACAGCTGCGCCGTTGCGGCTTCAACGATTAGCGGCCATTGCGGCGCAGCATGGGTTTTGTTTGCTTTTCACCCTGACGGAAGACTAGCATAGCAAAACCATCGTGAAAGGGACGACCCTATGGGTATGGAGAAGAACTGGCATTTCGATACACTCGCCATTCATGCCGGAACCCCGCCCGACCCCGTTACCGGAAGCATTCAAACCCCGATTCATCAAAGCGCGGCGTTTGTTTTTCATGATGCGGCGCATGCGGCCAACCTGTTTGCGCTGGAGGAAGCGGGCTATGTTTATTCCCGCCTGACCAACCCGACGGTGGCGGCGCTGCAGGGGCGGCTGGCGGCGCTGGAAAAAGGCGCGGGCGCCACCTGCGCGGCCTCCGGCCATGCGGCGCAAATGCTTTCGCTGTTCAACCTCATGCAAAGTGGGGATGCGTTTGTTTCTTCCAACAAACTGTATGGAGGATCGGTCTCCACCTACACGCATAGCTACAAGCAATTTGGCTGGGAGTGCCATTTTGTGAACCCGGATGAGCCGGAGAATTTCCGCAAGGCCATCACGCCAAACTGCAAGGCTATTTTCCTGGAGGGGCTCGCCAACCCGAGCGGGTCGGTGGTGGATATTCAGGCGGTGGCGGATATCGCGCATGAGGCGGGCATTCCCCTGATCGTCGATAATACGCTGGCCACGCCCTATCTCTGCCAGCCGTTTGACTGGGGGGCGGATATCGTGGTGCATTCCACCACCAAATTCATTACCGGCAATGCCACCACCATTGGCGGGGCGGTGATCGATAAAGGCACGTTCGATTGGAGCGCGTCAGACAGGTTTCCGCTAATGAGCAAGCCTGAGCCCGCTTATAACAATATTTCCTTCCACAAAAAATTCGGCGCGTTGGGCTACACGATGCGCGCGCATGCGCTGGGGCTGCGCAACATCGGCGCGACCATGTCACCCATGACGGCCTTCCTCACGCTGGCGGGGGTGGAAACACTGGGATTGCGCATGGAAAAGCATGTGGCCAACGCACAGGCAGCGGCGGAATTTCTGAAAGAGCACAAGGCCGTGGCGAATGTGAGTTACGCAGGGCTGAAG
This sequence comes from bacterium, assembly GCA_016124905.1. Classification (NCBI taxonomy): domain Bacteria; species bacterium. The sequence continues at coordinate 7,300 of WGMV01000001.1, read as the reverse complement.
GACAGCCCCTATCAACCGCTGGTAAAAAAATACCTGCCCAAAGGGCCCGGCGCGGTGTTTTCCATCGAGCTGAAGGGCGGCTATGCGGCGGGCAAGGCGTTTGTAGAGAATACCAAGCTTTTTCGCCATCTGGCCAATATCGGCGACAGCCGGAGCCTGTGCATTCACCCGGCTTCCACCACGCACCATCAACTGACGGAAGCGCAGCTGAAGAATGCGGGCATTATGCCCGGCACGGTGAGGCTTTCCATCGGCATTGAGCATATTGACGATATCAAGGCGGACCTGGACCAGGCGCTTTCCGTCAAGCTTTAGCAATCAGCTTATCCAGCGCATACTGCGAACGTTTGAGGTTGCGCTTCACGCGGTCGGCATCCTTGACGCCGAGGCGGAGGGCCTCCTCCGCATGGTGGATGGCCTGCTCGTAGCGACCGAGGCTGTGGTAGCAGATGCTGATGTAATCATGCGGGTTGGGGCCGTAGGCTTCGGGGTCGATATTACCCTTGCCTGAGTTGGGGATACTAATGGCGGCGGCGAAGAGCGGCAGGGCGGCGGCCCATTGTTTGCGTTCCACGAGGTATTTGCCCGTTTCGTAATAGACCTCGGCAATATCGGGCATGAGCATGATGGCGCGGCCAAAGCTTTCGCGGGCCTTCTCATCCTTGCCAGTGGAGGCATAGGCGCGGGCCAGGCGCAGCATCTCGCGCACCATGTAGCTGTCCACCGGGGGGGTGGTGGCATAATAGCGCTCGTAAAAGGCGACTGCCTCATTCAGGTTGCCCATTGTGTAATTCTCACGCGCAATGAGGCGGAGCGTGCGGCCGCTCTCGTCGCCATCGGCAAGCATCTGCATGAGGATGGCCAGATTACGGCGCGGCGAGAGGGCGTTCATCTCCGGCGGTTTTTGGTGCGTGATGAAGATATCGGGGAATGTTTTGGTGCGGGCGGGAATGAGGCCATAAATGGCCTCGTGCACGCGATTTTTCCAGATGGCATCTATGCCCCGGCGGATGAGCCGCTCACGCAACAGATGGGTGGAGGCGGTATGATGATAATTCAGATAAATCGCATCCAGCGAATCATCGAGCTGTGATTTGAGCTGGGCAATCCGCCGCTGGTTTTCCGGCGTGATGATGTCGTCGGCATCGAGCCATAGAATCCAGTCGCCCGTACAGAGGGAGAAAGAGTAATTCCGCGCGGCGGCAAAGTCATCAATCCAGGCGAAATGGGCGAGCTTCGCGCCCATGGCCTCAGCCTTGGCAACGGTGTCATCGGTCGAACCGGTATCCACCACAATCATTTCATCGCATATGGGCTTGGCGCAGCTGAGCGCGCGCTCAATCAGATCGCCCTCATTTTTCACGATCATTGCCAGGGACAGGGTTACGGCCATGTTTTCTCCATAGCTATATTTACCTGGAGAGAGACTAATAATGTCTAAAACATGGCCGATGGATTTGGTTGATTTGTATTAACGATATAGGCCGTTTGTCACAGAAACTTCATGGTTATTTTAACCATTGTTAACCAAATTGGGGTAAAAAATTACTATCAAAACTGGGAGTTTCGGATGAGCGATAGCGCTGAAAATACTACTGATAATGCAAATCCATCGCTGCCAGAAAATCCTCCCGCAAATAATGCAGCCCCCGTTGAAGTGCCTGCGGCCCCCGTAGTTGAAGCCGCCGCTCCTCCAGAAGCGGCTCCCACCGTTAATGAGGTGCCTGTCACCACTCCCTCTAGTTCTGCTCCACAAAATACGCCTGAAGCGCCCGAAGAGGAAACTCCCGCGGAAGAAACTCCCGCAGAAGAAACTCCCGTAGAGGAAACTCCCGCAGAGGAAACTCCCGCAGAAGAAACTCCCGCAGAGGAAACTCCCGCAGAAGAAACTCCCGCAGAAGAAACTCCCGCAGAGGAAACTCCCGCAGAGGAAACTCCCGCAGAAGAAACTCCCGCGGAAGAAACTACGCCAGCGCCTGTTTCTCAGGAACAAATTGATGCCTTGGAAACGCAGTTGGGCATTGATCTAACTCAGGAAGTTATTGATTCCTATGAACTGACCGGGGCGGACGCCGACGCCATTCTCAACGGCGAGGTGCCAGCCAATATCCTTGCCCAAGGGCCGGATGCCGTGGTGGCATTTCTTCATGAGGATAACTCAAACCCCGAGTTGCCAGGCAGCAGCACAGGGCCGGTCGAACCGTTGCCGGATACCACGGAAAACTCCAGCGAAACGCCAACCGAGACCCCCACAGAAACATCCACTGCATCGGATGTGGCGGATGGCTATGCGCCGGAGAATTATACGCCAGGCACCGTGACCTACACGGTGGTGGATGGGCGTATTCTCGACAGTACCGGAACGGATGTGACGGATACGCTGGATGCGGATGTGCGCCAGGGCATTCTGGATGGTGTGACCGCCAATGACGACAATAACCCGGATACGCAGGAAACCAACACCGTTACCGTGGTCACCGCCGATAACGGTACCGTGTCCATCAATGGCGAGGTGATACATCAGGGACAGGAAGACAGCGGCTATAATATCGCCCTGGATGCAGACGGAAATTATGTGGTGACGGCGGATGAGCCCGTCGAGGGCTATCAGTATGTGGCGGATTACGACAGCCAGACCATCACCATCCTGGATGCTAATGGCAAGGTGGTGGAGGTAATCGAGGATGCCATCATTCCGCCCAAGGATGATCTGGCGCCACCCGCACAGGTGGTGCTGAGCGGGCTGAATATTGATGAAGGCAATACGGTGTATCAAAATGGGCAGGCCGTAGGCACGTTCGACCCGGCCACCGGCACCATCACCTTCTCAGACGGCCGCCCGCCGCTTGATAATGTGGAAAAACGCGAAACCGGCGAAGTGGTGGCCAATAATGATGGCCGATTGAATGTGGTGGTGACCGCCGACGGCCACCAGGTTAACGTCACCACCAGCTATGAAACCGACGCACAGGGCAATGAAGTGCTCGTTTATCGCGTGGATTTCAACAGCTGGACGGAAATGCAGACCGGACAGGCCGTGGGGGATGTTACCACGCTTGTGGACCTTGCCAGTACCAATGAAGCCGGACAGGAGGCGAAGGATGCGGCAGACCTGACCAACGGGTTGCTGGCGCATATGAACAATGCCGAGGTCGGCGTTCCCGTTATGATGGGGCTTTCATCCACCAACGATTTGATAGATCAGGCCGAAATCGATGCGATGATGGCCAGTGGCGGGCGATTGGACGAAGAAGAAATGCAGCGCCTGGAAGCCGCCGGCGTGCACTTGATTGTGGGGGTTAAAAACCCCGATGGAACGGTTTCGTTCTTCAGCGAAAAAACGCAACACGACCCTGCTTCGGTTTATGACAGCCTGCGTTTTATTCATAATAATCCCAATGCATCAACGGATGAACTGAACTCGGCCAATGTCGCCCTGCAAACCGGCACATCTGTTGCTATTCGGCCTGCCAACGACTTGAATGGCACCATCGCGCTGGTGGCCAACGATCAGTATGGTCATATACCCGACCTGATCAGCGCGGGGGTAATCGATGCCAGCTGGGTGAAGGATATTGGCGAACTCCTCCTGCAATATGAAGGCTTGAACGAGGTGACGTTCAAATGCCTTGAAGCCTCCGACACGGTGGAGCAGCAGTGCGAGGTGCAGTACGAGCTGGTGCAGCTTCAACCCAATGAGCAGCCGGTGTTTGTGATTACCTATTCGGTGGGTGAATTCAGCACCACGCTGCAGCTGAAACAGGGCGAAACGCCGACTCCGGAACAGCTTGAGCAGGTGAACAAGGACCTGCAGGCCCAAGTGGAAGCCGCCACAACGGCCCAGCCGGAAGCCGACGTGGCGACCGGCACGCGCGACCAGGTGCATAAGGACCGTTTCGGCGGTATCCTGGCCGAAGGCAATACCAATGGGCAAGACGGCACCACCGGCCGCTCCGACAACGTGCTTAATATTCAGGAGCCGATTGTCGATGGCGCCATGATGGGGGTCATTAATCCCGCAACCGGCGAGCCGTTCTACACGATGGAAACGCTGCTGGACTTCCAGCGGGATAACCCGGAAGGGCTCAAGAACCTGCGGCTGGAAGTGCGCGGCGAGATCAACATCGCCGTGGGCGGAAACCCCGAAGGTTCGCCCATGGGTGATAATCGCCTCAACGCCCTGCTGAACAACCTGCATTACGACGGCGCCAACCCGCCTACCAGCCAGATGGAGATGGATGCGGCGGTCGCATTCCTGCAATCGCAGGGCGCCATTATCCCAAGCTATGACGCGAACGGCAATATCGTGCCCAGCCTGAGCGGCGATATCCAGCTGAACCTGGCCAATGAGGCCGTGCAGCTGACGATGCGCTCCGAGGCGATGCTCTATGCGGGCTATGGCGCAGGGGTAAGCGTGTATACCGGGCCGCAGCCGACCCTGGATCAGTTGATGGAAGCGGGGCTGGTGGTCACCAACACCCTTCCCGACAACGGCATCGAATATGTGCTGTTGGATGCGCCGGGTGGAAACCGTGTTCAAGGGTTTAGCAACGAAGCCTATCTGATGGAATATTATGAACAGGGCATCAATGACCGGATTCTGACGCCCAGCCAGCAGGTGGTGGCGGATGCGCGTGCCACCGGGCAGGCCACGGCCTTCTATGTGGATACCTGGCCGAGCTTCTTCTACGACCAAAATAACCAGCGCATGGACAGCCGCATTGAGCAATATCGCGGCCATGAATTTACGGATGCGCATGGCACCTACTGGGATGGCGGTATCATCATCAGCACGGGGACGCAATATACCACGCAGCCCATGCTTGATGCCAACGGTCGCCCCATGCTGGACCCCGACGGCAACCCCATTACCGAAGTGATTGCCGACCCCAACGCCGCGCAGCATGTGGAGCAAGGCGCGGGCATTCAGAATTACATCACGGCACAACCCGACCATAAGAGCCTTTACTGGATCGAGACAGTCGGCCACCCGACCATTGTGGATGGCGTACCCTTTACCGAGGGCGCAAATGCCACTATCGCCCTGCAGGCGCAATATGGCTTCACCACGGGCGGTCAGTTCGCACAGACCACGCAGCTCTATCAGGTCAATAACGACCTGTCGGCCACGCCGGAAGACCATGCACTGCCAGAGAGCCTGTGGACCGAGCAACAGCGCGCCACGGTGGAACGCGGCGGCCAGCCGCCTTCCCTCTTCTCGCCCGACATTTATGATCATGAGCAGAATCAGCAGGTGGTGACGGCCGCCGTTACCACTGGCGTTGCCGCACCGGAGGTGCCTGCGGCGGAGGTGACCACCCTCAGCACGGAGAGCGGCGCATTGATCGAAGAAGGGCTGGTGGCCGCGCATTCCGGGGAACCGGCGGTCAACACCGATGAGCCGGACCTTAGCGCCATCATTGCAAACCCCGAGCTTCGCAACACGGTGACGGCCGTGGTTGGCCAGGGCTTTGACGGGCTGGTGTTCGACGACCAGGGCAATGTGCTGGTGCGGGGCGATGGCGTTGACAGCGCCACGGTTGACGGCCAGGTCTATGGCGGCACCATTATGAGTGTGGAAGAGCTGCTGACCATGGATCCCGCCGACTTTACCGATGCCCAATGGGAATCGGTTCATGCGCTCAAGAACGCCGTGGATACGGCGGCCATGCAGCTTGGCGGACTGGAGGTGCAGAACCTGGATGCCGCACGGGCCATTATCGGCGACCTTACGGCCGATAATGTGGGGCAAGGACAGGCTCAGAAAGACGCAACTTTCCGCGATGTCTAAGCGAACGGGATTCGGACCCATGCGAAAGGCGCCCTTACGGGCGCCTTTTTATTTGAGTGGCCTTGGAAATCAACGACGCGTCATGCGCCTGGCCACCTGGTCCATGTCGCTGATATAGACCACGCTGTTGAGAGGTTCGTAGCTGGGCTCAACGACATCGAACATGCCGCGATCCTTGCCGGCAAACGGATCGAACTGATAAGGGCCGACGGACGCATCGGCATAGAAGGCGGCGGCCTGCGGGCTGTCGATCTCGCCCATTTCGATGCGGCGCAGGCTGCTGTCGCGCACGAAGATGCTGTGGCCGGTGCTGGTGCTCACTTCGGGGCGGGCCATCACCACGTTGATGCCGGGCTGAAGCTGCTGACTGCCGACGGTCAGCACACCCGGCGTGTAACTGGCCAGGACGTAATTGTTGTCGTTGATCTCCAGATTGATGGCGTGGGTGCTGCCCGGAGAAGCATCGGAGCCGGAGCCACGCGCGTAACTGAGGTAAACCGTATCGATTGAAGAGGCCGTATCGCCATTCACCAGGCCGGTGAAGCGTGCATCGCGCAGGGTCAGGGCCGGGTTTTGCTCGCTCGGCTTGCGATCCTTGTTGGCGATCACGGCGGTGATGGGGCGTTTATCCACTGTCAGGGTGCCTGCCGTGAAGCCGGTGAGGTTATAGTTATTGTCGTTAAAGCTGTTGATGGTGATGGCATGGGTGGTGCCCGCGTTGCTGGTGCGGGTGGCCGCGCTGCCGATGACGAGGTTGTTGATGACCCCGCCGTTTTCTCCATTGGCGAGGTTGTTCCAGGTGACATCCTGCCAGGTCCAGCCCGGGTTGGCATCGCCGTAATGTTTGGTGTCGTCCTGCACGGTAGCGGTGATGTCGCGCTTGGTGATGGCGAGCGTGCCGGTGGTGCCGGTGAGGTAATAATTATCGTCCGTCAGATTGGCGGCGATGTTGTGAACCGTACCCGCATTGGCCGCGGCAGTGGCGGTGGGGGCGTCATAGGTGATGCTGTCGAGCACGGCGGCATTCTCGCCGTTACGCAGGCCGGTGACGCCGAGCAGGTTAAAGCCGCCATTGGCATCGCCATAAGCGCGGCTGGTATTCTGCACCTGCAGGCTGATGGCCGCTTTGGTGATGGTGAGCGCGCCCGCGTTGTTGACAGTGAGGGTGTAGTTATTGTCGCTGAAGCCGTTCAGATTGATGGCATGGGTGGTGCCCGCCCCTGCCGTCATTGTGGCACCGGCGGCCACATCCACCGTGCCCGCGTCGATGACACTGTGGTTCTGACCGTTGCGGAAGCCGGTGAAGGTGACATCGGCCAGTGTCAGGCTGGGGTTGGCGTAACCGTAGGCGCGGCTTTGATTATTGACCGTGGCGGTGAGGTTGGCCTTGGTGATGGTGAGCGTGCCGGCATTGTTGACCGTCAGGTTGTAGTTATTGTCGCTGAAGCCGCTCATGGTAATGGCATGGGTGGTGCCTGCGTTGGCCGCCAGGGTGGCACCGGCGGCGAT